>JAGHSC010000229.1 GCA_018066065.1 Candidatus Cryptobacteroides faecihippi | reverse complement strand
ACCATCACGATGGGAATATCCACGATGATGAGCGCAAGGAGGATCATTCTCATGGCATGGGGCGAGAGCAAGGCCAGCGCAGTCAAGGAAATCGTCGAAGGTGAGGTCAACCCAGCATGCCCTGCTTCATATCTCCAGAAGCATGACAACATAAGCCTCTACACGGAGGAGAACTCGGCTTCCCTCCTCGCAAGAGTCGTGGCACCATGGCTCGTCGGTCCATGCGAGTGGAGCCCGAAGTTCATCAGGAAGGCAGTCGTCTGGCTCTGTCAGACCGTCCACAAGCCTATCCTCAAGCTCACGCAGCAGGACTACCTCGAGAACTCCCTCGGAGAGCTCCTCGAGCTTTACGGTCCTTATGACAAGATCAACATCGATGTCTTCAACGACCTCCAGCACACCATCACCGGATGGCCTGGCGGAAAGCCTGACGCAGACGACGCGACAAGGCCTGTGAAGTCATCTCCATTCCCTAAGAAAGTCCTCATCTTCTCGCCTCATCCCGACGATGACGTGATCTCGATGGGTGGAACATTCATCCGTCTCGTCCACCAGGGGCACGATGTCCACGTGGCCTACGAGACTTCCGGAGACCTCGCCGTCCACGACGATGTGGTCCTCCAGCACATGGACGCAGCCTTCCAGCTCGGCTTCGGCGACCGCTTCGACGAGGTCAAGGCAATCATCGACTCAAAGAAGCCGGGAGAGCCTGAGCCTAAGGAGCTTCTCGCAATCAAGGCCGCCATCAGGCGCAGCGAGGCACGCGGAGCGGACAGAAGCTTCGGCCTCAACGACAAGACCAACGTCCACTTCCTCAACCTGCCGTTCTACGAGTCCGGCGGCGTCAGCAAGCTCCCTCGCACCCAGGTCGACATCGACATCATCAAGAAGCTCATCTCCGACATCAAGCCTGACCAGATCTACATGGCAGGAGACCTTGCCGACCCTCACGGAACGCACAGAGTCTGCACCGAGGCTGCCCTCGAGGCAATCGAGCAGCTCCAGGAGGAAGGCAACGGATGGCTCGCAGAGACCACCATCTGGCTCTACCGTGGAGCATGGATGGAGTGGGAGCTCGGAAGGGTCGACATGGCAGTTCCTCTCAGCCCTGACGAGCTGATCGAGAAGCGCCACGCAATCTACCGCCACCTCTCCCAGAAGGACATCGTCCCATTCCCTGGCGACGACCCTCGCGAGTTCTGGCAGAGAGCCGAGGAGCGTACCCAGAACACCGCAAAGCTCTACGACGAGCTCGGAATGGCCGAGTACCAGGCCATCGAGGTCTTCCTCAAGCTGAGGTAGGCCGAAGAAAGGTACAAGGACAGAAGTTCACATATTCAGGAAACATATAAAATAATAATAGTCATGAGAGTAATCATCAAAGACACCAACAAGGACGCTTCCCTCTGGGCAGCACACCGCATCGCAGCAGCCATCAAGGCAAAGGCAGAGATCACCGACGAGCCATTCGTGCTCGGTCTCCCTACAGGTTCAACCCCTCTGGGCACCTACGCTGAGCTTTCAAGGATGTGCGCAGCAGGTGAGGTTTCCTTCAAGAACGTCATCACCTTCAACATGGATGAATATGTAGGTCTCCCGGAGGAGCATCCTGAGAGCTACCACAGCTTCATGCACAAGAACCTCTTCGACCACATCGACATCCCTAAGGAGAACATCCACATCCTCAACGGAAACGCTCCTGACCTCAACAAGGAGTGCGAGGAGTACGAGGAGGCAATCTTCGAGGCAGGCGGAATCGACCTCTTCCTCGGCGGCGTCGGCGAGGACGGCCATCTCGCATTCAACGAGCCATTCTCATCCCTCACCTCAAGGACCAGGGTCGTCACCCTCACCGAGGACACCATCATCGTCAACTCACGCTTCTTCGGCGGCGACGTCAACCTCGTCCCTAAGCAGGCAATGTCAGTCGGTGTCGGCACCGTCTGCGACGCAAGGGAAGTCCTCATCCTCGCTCTCGGCAGCAAGAAGGCAAGAGTCGTCAAGGACGCAATCGAGGGCTGCGTAAGCCACTATGTAACCCTCTCAGCCCTCCAGCTCCACGAGAACGGCACCGTCGTCCTCGACGAGCCTGCAGCAGGTGAGCTCAAGGTCAACTCCTACCGTTACTTCAAGGCTGTCGAAGCAGCCGAGTCAAAATAATGGGAAGATTCATATCACTGACGATAGCTCTGGTTCTCAGCATCTCTGCATGGGGCCAGAGCTATCTTGACAGATGCGACAGGCTGTCCATGAAGTTCCAGGGACGCGAAAGGATCTGCTACATCTTCCAGCCGGAAGGTGTGGGAGAAGGTTCCCCGATGGTCATGTGCCTCCACGGCTACGGCGGCAACGCCAGGGAAAGCACTCCTGCGGAGCTGTTCGCCTGCGCGGAAAGGCACGGATTCGCCCTCTGCATCCCCGATGGCCTGAAGGATGGCACCGGCCACACCTGCTGGAACGTGGGCTATCCTTTCCAGTCGGGATGGAAGGTGGATGACGTGAAGTTCGTCTGCGCCCTTGCCAGGAAGCTGCAGAAGGAGCGTGGATATTCAGCGGGAGCAACCTTCCTCACGGGAATGTCCAACGGAGGCGAGATGTGCTACCTCACCGCCATGCGCAAGAGCGAGGCGTTCACCGCCATCGCTTCCATAGCTGGCCTGACCATGAAGTGGATGGCAGATGAATATTCACTCACGGGCCCTGTCCCATTCATGGAAGTTCATGGAACTCAAGACCATACATCCGAATGGCTGGGCGATGCCGCCGACGAGGGAGGCTGGGGTGCCTACATCCCTGTCCCGATCGCGGTGAGCAGGGTCGTGGTCGCAGACAGATGCACCGCGGAGACTGTCTCGGAGCTGCCGCGGCGCGAAGGACGCAACCCCGTCACCGTGCACAGGTTCACCGATGGAAGGAAGACCGCATGGGGAACCCCGATGGAGGTCTGGCTCTACGAGGTGCATGGAGGCGACCACTCCTGGTCCCTTGCAGACATGGACACATGCGAGGAAATGTGGAAGTTCTTCAGCAAGTGGATTCACTGAAACTTTGCATTCTGCCGAAAAATATCTACATTTGGCATTTGAACGAACGAATTGAAATGAACACCCTTTCCCTCACTCTATCCATCCTAGCCCTTATCGAATCGTAAGAGCTGAGAAGAGAGTGTGCGCCGGGGGTTCGGCAAGATACTCGCAAGACTCTTCTCAGACACACTGGGAAGAGTCTTTTGATTTTGAATAAAACACCAGAAGTATGGACAAGAATAAAGTTTACATCTTCGACACCACGCTCCGAGACGGCGAACAGGTTCCCGGATGCCAGCTCAACACCGTTGAGAAGATCCAGCTCGCAAAGGCGCTGGAATCTCTCGGAGTCGACGTGATCGAAGCAGGTTTCCCGATCTCGAGCCCCGGTGACTTCAACTCCGTGATCGAGATTTCCAAGGCCGTCACATGGCCTACCATCTGCGCCCTGTCCAGAGCAGTCGAGAAGGACATCGACGCAGCGGCAGAAGCTTTGAAATATGCCAAGCACGGAAGGATCCACACCGGAATCGGAACATCCGACTCCCACATCAAGTACAAGTTCAACTCCAACAGGGAGGACATCCTCGAGCGCGCCGTCAGGGCCGTCAAGTACGCCAAGAAGTACGTTGAGGACGTCGAGTTCTACGCCGAGGACGCCGGAAGGACCGACAACGAGTATCTCGCAAGGGTGGTCGAGGCCGTCATCAAGGCCGGTGCGACCGTCGTCAACCTTCCCGACACGACAGGCTACTGCCTGCCTGAGGAGTACGGTGCAAAGATCAAGTACCTGATGGAGCATGTCGACGGAGTGGACAAGGCCATCCTTTCCACCCACTGCCACAATGACCTCGGAATGGCAACCGCCAACACCATGGCCGGTATCCTCAACGGAGCAAGGCAGGTGGAGGTCACCATCAACGGTGTCGGCGAGAGAGCCGGCAACACCGCGATGGAAGAGATCGCCATGATCCTCAAGTCCCACAAGGACATCCCGATGCACACCGACATCAACACCCAGAAGATCTACGGCGTCAGCCGCATGGTCTCTACCTTGATGAACATGCCGGTCCAGGCAAACAAGGCCATCGTCGGAAAGAACGCATTCGCACATTCCTCTGGAATCCACCAGGACGGCGTCCTCAAGAACGCTTCCACCTACGAGATCATCGACCCTCAGGAGGTCGGCGTTGACACCAACTCGATCGTCCTCACTGCACGAAGCGGCCACGCAGCCCTCAAGTTCAGGCTCGAATCCCTCGGCGTCAAGCTCAGCGACGAGGCCCTCAACAATGTCTACCAGGAGTTCCTCAGGCTTGCCGACAAGAAGAAGGAGATCCACGACGATGACATCCTCATGCTCGCCGGTGCAGACCGCGCAGAGGAGAACCACATCAAGGTGGACTGGCTCCAGGCTTCCAGCGGCATCGGAATGAAGCCTGTCGCTTCCATCGGAATCGACATCGCCGGCGAGAAGTTCACCGCAGCGGCAACCGGAAACGGTCCTGTGGATGCTTCCATCAATGCCCTCCGCCAGATCGTCAAGCGCCCTGTGAAGCTCAATGAGTTCACCATCCAGGGTGTCACCACCGGCTCGGACGACACCTGCAAGGTGCACATGCAGGTCGAGAGCGAAGGCAGGGTCTGCTACGGCTTCGGTGCCAGCACAGACATCGTCACCGCCTCCATCGAGGCTTATGTAGATTGCTTAAACAAGATTCATAACTAGAATGAACACCCTTTTTGACAAGATCTGGGATGCGCATGTCGTCGACAAGGTCGAGGACGGTCCTACCCAGCTTTACATCGACCGACTCTACTGCCACGAGGTGACCAGCCCACAGGCATTCGACACCCTTCGTGACAAGGGAATCAAGGCTTTCCGCCCTGACCATATCGTGGCCATGCCTGACCACAACACCCCTTCCGACCAGCAGGAAGTCATCAATGACCCGATCGGCCGCAAGCAGGTGGAGACCCTCAAGGCCAACTGCGAGGAATTCGGCATCAAGCATTTCCAGATGGGAAGCAAGGACAATGGAATCATCCATGTCGTAGGTCCCGAGAAGGCTCTCTCCCTTCCAGGAATGACCATCGTCTGCGGTGACTCCCACACATCTACCCATGGTGCAGTCGGTGCCATCGCAATGGGAATCGGAACTTCCGAGGTCGCCCAGGTGCTCGCTTCACAGTGCATCCTCCAGTCCAAGCCCAAGACCATGCGCATCAACATCGAAGGCAAGCTCGCCGAAGGTGTGACCGCCAAGGACGTGGCTCTCTACATCATGGCCAGGATGACCACCGCCGGCGCAACCGGCTACGCAGTTGAATATGCAGGCTCGACCATCCGCAGCATGTCGATGGAAGGCCGTCTGACCCTTTCCAACCTGTCGATCGAGATGGGAAGCCGCGCCGGCCTCATCGCTCCGGACGAGACCACCTTCGCCTACCTCAAGGACCGTGAATATGCACCTAAGGGAGAGGCATGGGACAAGGCAGTCTAGGAGTGGAAGAAGCTCAGGAGCGAC
The DNA here is from genome assembly GCA_018066065.1 of Candidatus Cryptobacteroides faecihippi. Lineage (GTDB taxonomy): Bacteria > Bacteroidota > Bacteroidia > Bacteroidales > UBA932 > Cryptobacteroides > Cryptobacteroides faecihippi. The sequence continues at coordinate 1,664 of JAGHSC010000229.1, read as the reverse complement.
GACGATGCCGTCTTCGACAAGGAGGTCACCTTCATGGCCGAGGACATCAAGCCTCGCATCACCTACGGAACCAACCCTGGTGCCGGAATCGCAATCGACGAGTGCATCCCGACCTACGATGGCCTCAGCGAGGCCGAGAAGGCTCAGCTCAAGGCTCAGCTGGACTACATGCAGTTCCAGCCAGGCGAGAAGCTCGAGGGACATCCTGTCGACTACTGCTTCCTCGGCGCCTGCACCAACGGCCGCATCGAGGACTTCCGCGCCTTCGCAAGCGTCGTGAAGGGAAAGAAGAAGGCAGAGAACGTCACGGCTTGGCTCGTACCTGGATCATGGCTCGTCCGCAAGCAGATCATCGACGAGGGAATCGACAAGATCCTCGAGGAAGCCGGTTTCGAGCTTCGCCTCCCATCTTGCTCAGCATGCCTTGCGATGAACCCGGACAAGGTTCCAGCCGGCAAGCTCGCCATCTCGACAAGCAACCGTAACTTCGTCGGTCGCCAGGGTCCTGGCGCACGCACCGTGCTCGCTTCACCTCTCGTGGTTGCAGCCAGCGCTGTCACCGGTGTAATCACTGACCCTCGTAAACTGTAAGACCATGGCAAAGCAGAAATTCAACATCATAAAGTCAACCTGCGTCCCGATCGCGATTGACAACAACAACACAGACAACATCATCCCTGCACGCTACCTTGCCTTCACGACACGCGATCCGAAGTTCTACGGCGATGCATTCATGCATGATCTGCGCTACACAGCTGACGGTCAGCCGGTTGCAGATTTCGTAATGAACCAGCCTGAGTTCTCCGAGGCTCCACGTGAGGGTGTGCACGAGATCATCGTGGGCGGCAAGAACTGGGGTTCCGGCTCAAGCCGTGAGCATGCTGCATGGGCAATCGCCGGCTACGGTGTCCGTGTCGTCATCTCTTCAAGCTTCGCCGACATCCACCGCAACAACCTCATGAACTGCTTCGTGCTTCCTGTCATCGTCAGCACAGAGTTCCAGCAGGAGCTTTTCGCTTCGATCGCAGCCGATCCGCAGACCATCGTCACAGTCGACCTTCCAAACCAGACAGTCACGAACGAGGCAACCGGCAACAGCGAGCACTTCGACATCAACGGCTACAAGAAGTACTGCCTGATGAATGCCCTGGACGACATTGACTATCTCCTCCAGCACAAGGAAGACATCGAAAAGTTCGAGAGCAGCCGCAAGTAAGAATATTCACAAACAGAAATAGACAAAGAAATGGAAATCAAGATAGCATTGGTGCCTGGTGATGGCATCGGACCTGAAGTGGTCGCACAGGCCGTCAAGGCTGTGGATGCAGTGGCTGCCAAGTTCGGCCACAAGGTGACTTACAAGAAGGCTCTCGTCGGTGCATGCGCAATCGACGCGACCGGAAACCCTTATCCTGAGGAGACTCACGAGATCTGCATGAACAGCGACGCTGTCCTCTTCGGTGCAGTCGGTGACCCTAAGTACGACAACGACCCTACTTCAAAGGTTCGCCCTGAGCAGGGCCTCCTCGCAATCCGCAAGCGCCTTGGCCTCTTTGCCAACATCCGTCCTGTCGAGCCCTTCAAGTCGCTCGCCGACAAGTCTCCTCTCAAGACCGCGCTCGTCGACGGTGCCGACTTCGTCTGCATCAGGGAGCTCACCGGTG
>JAGHSC010000281.1 GCA_018066065.1 Candidatus Cryptobacteroides faecihippi | reverse complement strand
TTCAACCTCCACGCCGCACTGCTGCCTCAGTACCGCGGAGCCGCCCCTATCAACTGGGCCGTCATCAACGGTGAGACCAGGACTGGACCGACCACCTTCATGATCGACAAGGACATCGACACCGGCGGAATCATCCTCCGCCAGGATCTCCTCGTCTCGGACACCGACACTGCAGGCGACGTCCACGACAACCTCATGGGCATCGGAGCAGAGATGGTCGTCCAGACCGTCCAGGGTCTGATCGAGCACAGCGTCGACACCAGAGTCCAGAGGAGCTTCATCCAGGGATCGGAAGTCCTCAAGCCGGCACCGAAGCTGACCAGGGAGCTCTGCCACATCGACTGGAATGACTCCACCAGGCAGATCTACAACCTCATCAGAGGTCTGAGCCCGTACCCGGCTGCCTTCACCGAGCTCGTCAAGGACGGAAGCGCCCCTGCACAGTTCAAGATCTACTCCGCCGAGAAGGTCGAGGAAGCCACGGGAATGAAGCCAGGCACCGTGATGTCCGACGGAAAGTCCTACCTGCGCATAGCCACCGCTGACGGAGCGATCTCAGTCAAGGAGGTCCAGATCGCAGGAAAGAAGAAGATGGACGTCAAGGCATTCCTCGCAGGATTCCGCGAGCCGGAGAGCTACACCACGACCCAGGGCACATCAAAGGCCGAGATCGAAAAGACCAGAGCATGAGCCAGGCCGTCATCATAGGCAATGGAGACTTCCCGAAGAAAGCCTATCCAAGGGAGCTCATCCGCCAGGCTGACATCATCGTCTGCTGCGACAGAGGCTTCCTCTCGTTCCTTCGCCACCGTGAAGGAATATTCAAGGACGGGAAGCGCCTGCCTGATGTGGTCATCGGAGACATGGACTCGCTCCCTGCACGAATCCAGAAAGAATACAGTTCCATCATGGTGCACGTCACCGAGCAGGAGGAGAATGACCAGACAAAGGCGATCAGGCACATCCTGGCAAACTTCAAGGACGTCGACACCATCCACATCATCGGAGCCACAGGCAAGCGCGAGTGCCACACGATCGGGAACATCTCGCTCCTGATGGAGTACGCCAGGCTCTTCGGAGCATGCGGTGACCCCGGGGAGGGCTGCGTCTACATCGACCTCGTCTCAGACTACACCACCTCGTTCGCAATCACGGACAGCTGCGAGCTGATGGTCGGAGAAGGAAGGGCAATCTCGATCTTCACGCCGGACAATTCACTGCAGATCAAGTCGGAAGGACTGGTCTGGCCGACTGACGGCGTGCACTTTGACAACTGGTGGAAAGCCACACTCAACAAAGCCGGCGCAGACACCGTAAAACTCACCCTTTCACACAAGTCCATTGCGCTGGTGATGCTGGACTGACAATAGAACGAACAAATATTAGTCTGAAAGAAAATGTTAAGAAAGACAAGAATCACCCTGGCGGTGATCTGCTTCACGGCAATTACCCTGCTGTTCCTGGATTTCACAGGGACCCTGCACCACTGGTTCGGATGGATGGCAAGGATCCAGTTCCTTCCGGCAGTGCTGGCCGCCAATTTCGTGACGGTTGCGGTGCTCCTCATCGTGACCCTTCTCTTCGGAAGGATCTACTGCTCTGTCATCTGCCCGCTTGGAGTCTTCCAGGATGGCGTCTTCGCAATCAGCAGGAAGCGCAAGAGCAAGAAGAACAAGGCATCCTTCTCGCCTGAGAAGAAGTGGCTCCGCTACGGAGTTCTCGTCCTCTTCGTGGCAGCTCTCATCGCCGGACTCAACTCGCTCGTCGCACTCCTCGCACCTTACAGTGCATGGGGAAGGATCGTGCAGAGCATATTCGCACCTCTCTACCAGATGGGCAACAATGTGCTTGCTGCGATCGCCGAGAAGAAGGATAGCTACGCATTCGTGACCAAGGAAGTATGGCTCAGGAGCCTCCCTACCCTTGTCATCGCAGCCGTGACCCTTGTGACGGTGACCATCCTCGCATGGAGGAACGGAAGGACCTACTGCAACACGATCTGCCCTGTCGGAACCACTCTTGGATTCTTCTCAAGGTTCGCGATGTTCCGTCCGATGATCGACGCTTCGAAGTGCAAGGGCTGCCGCTCATGCGAGAGGAAGTGCAAGGCTTCATGCATCGACGTCGACACCAAGACCATCGACTACAGCCGCTGCGTCGACTGCTTCGACTGCCTCGAGAGCTGCAAGCTCGGAGGTCTCAAGTACGGGTTCGCATGGAAGAAATCCGCTGACGCCCAGGCATCTGAAGGCACCAAGTCCGATGCCGGCCGCAGGGCTTTCCTCGCCGGAAGCGTGATCGCCCTCACCGGTGCAACCCTCAACGCCCAGGAAGCAGCCGAAGGTGATGACGACAAGAAGAGGGACGGTGGATTCGCAGACATCCTCCCTAAGGTCACCCCTGAGAGAGAGACCCCTGTCACCCCGTTCGGTTCAGAGAGTGTCAAGAAGTTCTACAGCCGCTGCACGGCATGCCAGCTCTGCGTCTCGATCTGCCCAAACAACGTCCTCAGGCCATCTTCAAGCCTGGAGCATCTGATGCAGCCGGAGATGTCATTCGAGAAGGGCTACTGCCGTCCGGAGTGCGTCAAGTGCTCCGAGGTCTGCCCTGCCGGTGCAATCGCAAGGATCACCCCTGAGGAGAAGCCCACAGGGAAGGTAGGAACCGCACAGG
>JAGHSC010000157.1 GCA_018066065.1 Candidatus Cryptobacteroides faecihippi | reverse complement strand
ATCCATGGCCACGAAGAGAGAGTCGAAGTAGTGGTAGTCATCACCCGGGAGGATGATCCTGTCCGGATCCTTCGTAAGATAGTCATGGAACGTCGAGAGGGAGTCTCCGGACGACTGGAGGAGGAGTGCGCGCTCATGAGTCTTCATCAGCACGGAATCGACATCGGCCGACGCACCTCCGTTCTTCAAGTCAGCGAGTGTCTGTTCGAAGGACACGAACCTGAGTGTTGCAATGTCCCCAACCTTCAATCCTTCCGCAGGAAAGAAGTACCAGATCCCGCCGAGGACCAGGAACACCGAAAGGATGAAAAGGAACACTCCTGATTGTTTCATGCTACTTCTTGATAGAGTTTAGAAGATCAGTCTTTCCCTCATCGATGAGATCGACGATGAGCTCACCGAAGAGTGTGTTTGCCCACGCAAACCAGTCACGCGTGTAGTTTGAAGGATCGTCGACATGGAAGGCCTCGTGCATGAAGCCCTTGCCGCCGTCGCAGTCCACGAGGGTCTGGAGGCAGGCCTGGATCTCAGCGTCATCCCTGGAGGTGAAAGCCTTCATCATGATGCTCATCGGCCAGACCATGTCAAGGCCGACATGTGGGCCGCCGATGCCTTCGGCAGCCTTGCCCTTGAAGAAATAAGGGTTGTCCTCACTCCAGACGAACTTCCTGGTGTTCTGGTAGACAGGGTCGTCGATGTCGACGTCTGCAATGTAAGGAAGCGAGATGAGGCTTGGCACGTTTGCGTCATCCATGAGGAAATGGTTGCCATAGCCATCGATCTCGAATGCGTAGATCTTTCCGTACTTAGGGTGCTCGACGACGGCATGCTCGTGGAGAGCGGTCTCGACCTCGTCGGCAAGAGCTGTACACTCCTTGGCGAGAGCCTCTTCCTTGTTCACGGTGACAAGGATCTCTGCAGCCTTGCGGAGAACGCTGACTGCGAAGAAGTTGTCAGGCACGAGGAACTCGAAGGTCGTGGCATCGTCAGAAGGACGGAATGAAGAGGCGATCAGACCGATCGGCTTCACAGGGTTGCCCCAGCCGCCGTTGCACTTGGTGTCAAGCTGGCGGTCGGTCTCACGGGTGAATGAATAGGTGCCGCGGCCGTCCTTTCTCTGCTGCTCCCTGAAGGTGGCAAGCGTGGCCTTGATGGCCTTGATCCACTTCGGTCCGAAGATGGACTCGTCGCCTGTATTCTTCCAGTAGGCATAGGCAAGGCGGATCGGATAGCAGTCGGAGTCGATCTCCCACTTGCGCTCGTAGACGTCAGGCTGCATCCTGGTGCCGTCTGTCTGCCAGCCTTCGCCGGTTGGACCGTCATTGAAGGCGTTGGCGTAAGGGTCGATGCCCATGAGGTCGAACTGGCAGTTGATCACGCCTGCGATGAGCTTGCGAAGGCCCTCATCCTGGGCGCAGAACCTGACATAGGGCCAGACCTGGGCTCCGGAGTCCCTGAGCCACATGGCGTGGATGTCGCCGGTGTAGACGAAAGTGCGTGGAAGGCCTTCTGCATCCTCGCCGGGGTGCACCGTGGTGTCCAGCGTGTTTGGATAGCAGTTGGCGAACATCCACTTGAGGTAAGGATTCGTAAGGATGGTGTCAACCTGGGCAATCTTGTCCTCGACTGCCTTGGAGACGAACAGCCTTCCGTCTGAGGATGGTCTCTGGGATTCAGGGATCCTGGCGTCTGTGTGGCAGGCCAGCAAGGATGCGATGAGGGTGGCAGCCAGTATGGTTCCGGATAATCTTGTCTTCATTGGTTATAATTTGTTTAGTGCTGACACGATCTGGTCTCCGAGGCCGATGTTGTAGCCCTCGGATCTGAAGAACACTCGGTTGAATGTGTCCGCAAGGACAATGTATGGCATAGTGTGCCCGTCGCCGAGATGCTCGGGGGCAATGCCGAAGCGGACATTCGACGGGAGCTGGGCTGAATAGCCTGAAAGCCACTCGAGTCCGTCCTCGGTGGTGAGAAGGAGTATGGTCCTGCCCCATGCCTCAAGTTCATCCTTGGCGGCGATGAGGTCATTCACGGCATGGACGGAAGGTTCATGGCGAGGGGTCAGGACTCCGACGACAAAGGTTCCGCGTCCGGTGGTGGACAGGACGGAAACCGGTTCTGCGCCGGGAGTCTGTGAGTATCTGGTCTCGGAATCGAATTCTCCGATCACCGGAAGCTTGCCATCAGGGATGCGGATCACGAGGTCGACGACCGTCGTCTTGCCTTCCTCGACAGTGAGATGCTGCATGCTGACAGGAACGCTTCCATCAGAGAGACGGTTGCCCGCCACGAGGACATATTCACCGGCATCCATGGACGTGCCGTCCTTGAATGTGCTCTCCCAGGAGACTCCGCCTCCCATGTCTACCTGGCCCTCGTCGAAGGTCAGCAGATAGGTGCGCCCTCCCTCGATGATGCTGATGGTGAAGTTCGAGTAGTATCCCGGATTGGCGAGGATGGCCGATGGGGTGTAGCGGAGAACGAGCCTGCCCTGCGGGGCGACGGCAGGGAGTGCATCGTCGAAATGCACATCGACCCATGTCTGGCCCTCCCTGTACTGGATCTTCGAGGTCACCGGATCCTTGCGGGCATCGATGCCGAAGGTCCTGGCGAGAGCCACGAAGAAGATGTTGCGTGACCTGACGTCCGCCAGGCGTGACTTGAAGACGCCTTCCGGAGAGACAGGGATCCTCCATGGCTTGCTGCCCTCGCGGATGGCGATGCTGTCCCTGACCCACTTGACCAGGCTCTGCGCATCCACTGAAGGGAACGCGTCACGATGCGAAAGGAAGAATGCCTTGTAAGGCGAAAGGAATTCATTCTCGACCCTCGGGCAGAGGATAGAGCCTTCTGCCTGGTAGCTGTCCTCAAGGATCTCGAGGGTGACATCCTTCAGATCCTTGTCGCTGAGCGATGAGAGCAATGAATATGCACGATCGTCCTGATGGGCATCGAGGAATGACCTGATCACGCCATGGTTGCCTGCCGCCTTGGCGAGGAACTCTCCCCTGCGGGTGCCGTCATCCTCTGCGAAAGTGGACATGTAGGCCTTCCTGACAGCATCCTCATGTGTGAATCTCGCCGCATTCTCCTGCCTCTGCTCCAGAGTGACCTCGGGAAGGCGGACATTCTCTGGAGGAGGGACAATCATGAGGGACTGGAGAGCAGCGTCATGCTCTGAAGAGATCCTGACGGTGACCAGCGAGTCCTTGCCGAAGGAAACCTTTGAATAGCCATAAAGGCCATCCTTGGATGCCCATGCGAGCATGTCGCCCTTGCCTGCGGTCAGGAAGGTCATGCCCTCTGAATCCGTGAACTTGGACAGGGCTGGATAGAATTCTGCGTAGTTGTAGATCTGGAAGTCGACCAGCGCGCCCTCGACAGGGGCACCTTTCTCATCGACCACCTTGAAGTCGACCCTGGCCGTGCTGGCATAGTTGTCGATGAGGTTGATCTCTGTGTACTCGGAGCTTTCGAGAACCTTCTCCTCCGGTCCGTCATAGCGTCCGAAGACCCTGGTGTGCATCAGCATTCCCCTGCTTGCCGGAGCGTTGAACCATCCAAGGTTCAGGACCGGCTCAGGCTCACATGCCCCAAGGAAATACCATTCTCCGTCGGCCCAGGCCTCGACCCAGGCGTGGTTGTCATCGGTGTGGGCCCAGCGCGGTGTGTAGACCTGGCGGGCAGGGATGCCCACGGCCCTGAGTGCCGCAACCGCGAAGGTTGCTTCCTCGCCGCACCTTCCGAGAGTGCTCCTGACTGAGGAAAGCGGAGAAAGAGTCCTGGCATCGGAAGGATGGTAGGTCAGCTTCTCATGGCACCAGTGATTCACTTCAAGGATGGCGGACTTCATGTCCTTGCCCTCCACACGCGGCTTGAGTTCCCTGTAGAAGACGATTCTCGACGAATCCAGATTCTCGTTGTTCACGCGCATCGGGAGCACGAAATGCCTGAAAACTCTCTCCGGCACATTCCAGCCCAGTTCTTCCTCGGCCGTGAACGATGCACGGACGTTGCTCAGATGGAATGATGCCGGATAGTCGGTCACATCCGCCAGCGGCATGTAGGCATAGAGGAACTCCAATGCTTCCCTCTCGCGCACGGTAAGGCTGGTGTCCTTGACATAGCCTCCTTCTGAAGTGATGGACCTACCGTCAGGAGACACAGTGTAGAACTGCCTGAGACCTTCGGCGCCAGACAGCCTGGAGGAAAGATCATCCTCAACCTGGGCACGATAGTTCCCATCCGTGAGGAAATGACGGACCTCACAGGAAACGGACAGCACAAGAAGGCTGGCCAGGATAAGTATATTCCGGATCAAACGGCTCATAGCAAAGATAATAATCTACAAATATAGCAATTATCTTTTGAAGCCAGTCTGTCCGGAAGGGTACAAAAAAAGAGAGTGACTGCAAACACACACTAACAAGCAGTCACTCTCTGTGAGTCTATTTCTTGAAGAATTAATCCTCTTCCTTGTCCTGAGCTTCGTATTCAGCAAGGAGCTTGGTCTGTACATCTCCAGGAACAGGCTGGTAATCAGCAAATTCCATGGTAAATGTTGCAGAACCTGAAGTCAGGGAGCTCAAAGTGGTAGAGTACCTGTAGAGCTCTGCGAGAGGAATGCGTGCCTTCAGGATCGAGAATCCCTTCTCAGAACCGAGGTCTCCGAGGATACCGCGACGGTTCTGGATGTCAGACATGACTGCACCCTGATACTCACCAGGAGTCATGACCTCGACATTGTAGATAGGCTCGAGGATCTTCGGACCAGCATTGCGGAATGCCTCCCTGAATGCGTTACGGCCGGCAATGATGAAGGCGATTTCCTTTGAATCAACCGGGTGCATCTTACCATCGTAAACGAACACGC
>JAGHSC010000273.1 GCA_018066065.1 Candidatus Cryptobacteroides faecihippi | reverse complement strand
TAGCAAAGATAATAATTATCATAAATTACAGGCTTTTTATATTATGTTTTTTTTAGCTAATTTAGAGGCTTAAAACACAATTGCAATGAAGAAGTTTCTTTACACCTGTCTCCTGCTCGCAATGGTCGGCACATCTGCCTCCGCACAGGAAAATCCAATCGCAACGATCTCCCAGAATCCTGGTTGGTGCACCCTCATCCACAGGTGGGGCTTCATCGGTGACTCGCTCTGCAGCGGAGAGCATGAGTACCAGATCGAGGGTGTTGGGACGGGTTACAACGACATACTTGAATATTCATGGGGCCAGAGGATCTGCGCTGCATGCGGGACCACGGGCGACAACTACAGCCAGGGAGGAGAGTCTGCAAAGGGCTGGATCAAGAACTTCTGGGACGTCCCATGCAACCGCAACAGGGACATCTGCGCCAAGACTGACCTCAAGCAGGCCTACATCATGGCCCTTGGCTGCAACGACAACAACATGCAGATTCCTTCAGGCAACGCCGACACCGACATCGTCAAGGATGACTACACGAAGAATGCCGACAACTTCATCGGCAACTATGCCGGCATCATCCAGAGGATCAAGTCTCTCCAGCCGGAGGCAAAGTTCTTTGTCGTCACCATGCCTGACGACTATGGCCAGGAGACCTACAACGTCGAGCTCCGCAAGCTTCCTCAGATCTTCGACAATGTGTATCTGATGGACATCGCCAAGTACGGTCCATCCTACAAGGATCCTGAATTCAAGAAGAAATACTTCCTGTACGGCCACATGAACGCTGCCGGCTACCAGTACACGGCATGGATGTTCATGACCTACATCAACTGGATCATCGAGAACAACTGGGAAGACTTCTCAAGGATCGCACTCGTCAAGTAAGAAAAACATCAATGAATATGCTCAAGAGAATACTTTCAACCCTGGCACTTGCCCTCGCGGTCACATCCGTCTCTGCACAGGAGAGCGTCTGGAAGACTCATTGCGGAACACCGACCGGACAGGACAAGTTCCCTATCTACTCCTACAAGGAACTCCCTGCATTCGAGAAGAGCGACCCTGCACAGTGGAAAGGCGTGAAGGGCATCACTGCATTCTGGGGAGACAAGGATTTCAGATACCCTGCAACCTATTCCCCTGCAGGCCTAAAGTCAGTCCCTGTCGCGAAGGTGCTGAAGGGATGGCGCGGGGAGAGAGTCTTCGCGCAGGCTGTCATCAGCAGCGCAGTGGAGGCCAAGGATGTTGAATATGTGATCTCGGACCTCAAGGGCTCTGCGGCAGTCATTCCTGCCTCATGCATCGAGGCCGGATTCCTCAGATATGTCATGACAGATGAGATCGGACCTACAGGAAACGGCTGCAACGCCCGTCCGGACCATTCTGCCTATGATTCATCGATGGTTGCCGACTGTGTCGACCCTTACCTCAAGTCCATGGACATGGGAGCAATGCAGACCCAGGGTCTCTGGCTGACCTGCTGGATCCCTCAGGATGTGCCTGCAGGAACCTACAGGGGTACCGTCACGATCAAGTCCGCCGGAAAGACCGTTAGGACACTCAAGCTCGATGTAGTTGCACAGAAGGAGGTCCTTCCTCTTCCGAAGGACTGGTCATTCCATCTCGACCTCTGGCAGAATCCGTTCGCAGTCGCACGCTACTATCAGGTTCCAGTTTGGAGCAAGGACCATCTGGAGGCCATGAGACCGATCATGGAGCGTCTTGCAAAGGCCGGCCAGAAGGTCATAACCACCTCCATTACGCATCATCCTTGGCACAGCCAGACAGAGGATCCTTTCGAGTCGATGATCACCTGGACGAAGAAGGTCGACGGTACATGGGAGTATGGTTTCGATGTCTTCGACATGTGGGTCGAATTCATGATGAGCTGTGGCATCGACCAGCAGATCAACTGCTACTCGATGGCACCATGGAAGCTTTCATTCCTCTATCTCGACCAGGCAACCTACTCACTCAAGGAGATTTCCACCGCTCCGGGCGAGGCAACCTACGAACTTCTCTGGACTGATTTCCTCAAGGCTTTCGCAAAGCACCTCAGGGAGAAGGGATGGCTCGGGAAGACTGCCATCGCAATGGACGAGCGTCCTATGGATGTCATGAAGCAGATCATCTCGGTGATCAAGAAGGCCGATCCAGGCTTCAAGATCGCCCTTGCAGGCAACTATTACGAAGAGATCGACAAGGATGTCGATGACTACTGCATCGTCGTTCCGGACAAGTTCCCTGAGGGAGTCGTCGACCGCAGAAGGTCAGAGGGCAAGTTCAGCACCTACTACACCTGCTGCCAGCCTGGAAAGCCTAACACATTCACCTGCAGCGACCCTGCAGAGTCAAGGGAAATCGGTCTCCTCGTGGCAAACCTCAATGCCGACGGCTATCTCCGCTGGGCTTACAACAGCTGGCCTCTCGAGCCGCTTCTCGACTCAAGGTTCCGCTCATGGGCAGCCGGCGACACGTATCTTGTCTACCCTGGCAACAGAACCTCGATCAGGTTCGAGCACCTGATCGAAGGCATTCAGGAATATGAAAAACTTAAATCATTGAAGTAAAGATGGATTCGAAGGAAAGAATCAGCAAGGCTCTTGCCCTTGCGACGGACACCAAAGTGTTCGAGATGGGCTGCGGAGTCAGTTCGATGGCTCCAGCAGTGTTCAAGGAGTGGTTCCCTGGAAGGAGCGCTGTGATCGTTGCAGACGTCAACACCTGGCCTGTTCTCGGTGAGAAGGTCTTTGGACTCTTCCAGGCCGAGGGAATAGAGACAAAGAAGTACATCATTGACAAGAAGGAATTCCATGCTGAATGGAAGTATGTCGAGATGCTGGACTGCATCCTTGACGGTGACTTCGAGACAGCAAAGGCAATCGAGGACGACCCTGACCATGTCGAGGCTGATGCCGAGAAGGCTTTCAGGGAGGCTTCCGAGGCTTTCAACGTGGCTGTCTCAGTCGGTTCGGGAGTCATCAATGACCTCTGCAAGCTTGCTTCCCACCACCATGCACAGTCGTATCTCTCTCTGCCTACCGCAGCTTCCGTGGATGGATATTCATCATTCGGAGCTTCCATTTCCTACCAGAACTCGAAGCAGACATTCTCATGTCCTGCCCCTCTGGCGATCGTTGCGGACATCGATGTGATCGCTGCCGCTCCGAAGGAGATGACCGCCGCCGGCTATGCTGACCTTGCGGCAAAGATCCCTGCCGGAGCCGAGTGGATGATCGCTGACCTCATGGGCACCGAGCCAATCATCCCGGAGGCTTGGCATGTGCTTCAGGATGTCCTGGACGCCCAGCTTTCCAATCCTGAGGGTGTTGCCGCCGGTGAGACTCAGGCCATCTCGGATCTCTTCGAGGGTCTGACATTGAGCGGAATTGCAATGCAGGCTGCGCGCTCAAGCCGTCCAGCTTCCTGCTGCGACCACCTTTTCAGCCACATCCTCGACATGACTCACTACCGTTTCAACGGCAAGCTTCAGTCCCATGGCTTCCAGGTCGCCATCGGTACCCTTACCATGTGCGGTGTCTTCGATGAGTTCCTCAAGATGGATCTCTCGAAGCTTGATGTGGATGCCTGCGTCAAGGCTTGGCCTACGCTTGAGGAAGAGCAGCAGAGAGCTCTAGAGATCTTCAAGGACTTCCCTGCACCGAAGCTTGGCTACACTGAGATCACCAAGAAGTACAATGATGCCGAGACTGTCCGCGAGCAGCTCCAGAAAGTCAAGGACTGCTGGCCTGAGTTCAGAGATAAGCTTCGCGCGCAGGTCTATCCATTCAGCAAGATGCAGGCAATGATGAAGGCTGCCCTTGCTCCGTATGAGACTTCCATGATCGGACTCACCCACGAGGACATCAAGGCGATGTTCGAGAAGGTCCAGCTCATGAGATTCCGCTTCAATCTTCTCGACCTTGCGAAGAGAGGATGTTTCTACGATGAACTTGTTGCTTCCGTCTTCGCCAAGGGTGGAGCCTGGGAGATCTAAAACTGGTCCAGATGACTGCAAGAGGAACGGGTGTCAGAGGATTTGCAAAGGGTAAGGCCTTTGTGATCAATGACTTCAGCAGGAGAAATCCTTTTGAGGGCATTCCCGCAGGGAGTATCCTCGTGGCACCTGCCATCACTCTTTCAGATTCTGCCATGATCGACTTCAGGAAAGTTGTCGGCATGGTTACCTTCGAGCCTGACACCGACGGGGATGTCTGCCTGCTTGCACGCGGCATGGGCATCCCTGCCATTACAGGCGTTGCCGAGGTTTCCCATAGGATTGTCAGCGGAGACCGTCTCCTGATCCGCAACCTGGACGTTGTCATCAATCCAGACCTCGAGACCGTCATGGAATTCGAGGAACTCAGGGCAGCAGCCTCTCCGCAGCTCAGACTCGATTTCTAGGGGTCATCCCATTCTTGAACTATGAATGAAAGTGCTTCAGTGCGCGACTTTTGCCGTGCCATGCTCGATCTTGTACTTCCGCGCCGCTGTGCAGTGTGCGGAGCCCCCCTTTCCTTCCGGGAAAGGCACATCTGCCTGCATTGCCTGGCAGATCTTCCCCGCACGCATTTTTCCTCCTGCCCAAGGAATCAGATGGCAGACAGATTCAACGCACTGGTGCAGCGCGACCTGGAGGAAAGCTTCCCCTTCTTTGAATATTCATACGCGACGGCATTGTTCTTCTATCGGTCCGCAACGGGTTACAGGCTGATCACCCAGCGGCTGAAATACCATTCGGACATTGCTGCAGGCCGCTATTTTTCCTCTATGCTTGGAAGGGAGATGGCATCGTCGGCCCTTTTCTCAGATGTGGATGCCATCATTCCTGTCCCGCTTCACTGGTCACGCCGCTGGAGCAGAGGGTACAACCAGGCTGAGATCATCGGGGAGACTCTCTCAGGATTCCTCGATGCTCCGCTCAGGTCAGACATCCTGATCCGTCCGAGGAGGACCAGGACGCAGACGAAGATGAGCATCGCGCAGAAAGCTTCGAATGTGTGCGGAGCGTTCAGGGTACGGGAGGGGGCAGACCTTCAGGGTCTTTTGCATGTGCTGATTGTCGACGATGTCTTCACGACAGGGGCCACTGTGCACGCATGCTACCTTGCACTGAGAGAGAAACCTCCATCCTCGACCAGGATCAGTGTTGCGACACTGGCGTGTATTGGAAGATAAAATACGTCAAAAGGGAGAAAAATGTAATTAAAATGTTTATATAAATTTGTTAAATCTGCCTTGTGGCATGTCGTTTTGATGTATTGTTGAAATGATACA
>JAGHSC010000163.1 GCA_018066065.1 Candidatus Cryptobacteroides faecihippi | reverse complement strand
CTGTCTTCCTTGACTTCTCCGATGCAATCAAGCGTCTTGGCCATCAGAGAGTTCAGGAGCGTTACGGCAACCTCTTCGACATGTATCAGAAGATCACCAACGTAAGCCCTTGGGAGGAGCCTATGATGATCTATCCTGCAATCCACTACACCATGGGTGGTATCTGGGTTGACTATGATCTTCAGACAACCATCCCTGGTCTCTACGCTATCGGTGAGGCAAACTTCTCAGACCACGGTGGAAACCGTCTTGGTGCATCAGCACTCATGCAGGGTCTTGCAGACGGTTATTTCGTGCTTCCTATCACAATTCCTGACTATCTCTCAAACAAGTTCTCACAGCCTAAGACTGACATCAACGATCCTGCATTCGAGGAGGCTGAGAAGGCTGTCCAGGCTAGAATCGACAAGCTCTTCGCTGTCAAGGGTAAAGTTCCTGTAGACACCATCCACAAGAAGCTTGGCCACATCATGTGGGAGTATGTCGGTATGGCCCGCAACGAGGCTGGACTGAAGAAGGCTATCGAGGAGATCAAGGCACTCAAGGATTACTTCTACGAGAACGTATCTGTTCCAGGCGAGCAGAACCAGTTCAACCAGGAGCTTGAGAAGGCCCTCAGACTTGAAGACTTCTTCGTGATCGGCGATCTCATGGCTCGTGACGCACTCAACAGAAATGAGTCCTGCGGTGGTCACTTCCGTATCGAGAGCCAGACTGAGGAAGGTGAGGCAAAGAGAGATGATGCAAACTTCATGTATGTCTCTACATGGGAGTACAAGGGAGAAGGCACAGATCCTGAGAACCACAAGGAGCCTCTCAAGTACGAGTTCATCGAGGTTAAAACCAGAAACTATAAAGACTAATCGGGTATGGATTTCAATCTTAAGATATGGCGTCAGAAGAACGCCCAGGAAAAGGGTCATTTCGAGACCTATCACATTTCCGGCATTGAAGAGGACGCATCGTTCCTTGAGATGCTTGACATTCTCAACGAACAGCTTATCAGAGAGGGTGCTGACCCGGTTGCTGTCGAGAGAGGCTGCAAGAGCAGCGGTCCTGTTTCATTCGACCATGACTGCCGCGAGGGTATCTGCGGTGCATGTTCACTTTACATCGATGGCCGTGCACACGGTCCAGACGATCATGTCACCACTTGCCAGCTCTTCATGCGTCACTTCAAGGATGGTGCTACAATCACTGTAGAGCCTTTCAGAAGCCCTGCTTTCCCTATCATCAAGGACCTCGTTGTCAACCGCAGCGCCTTTGACCAGATCCTTCAGGCTGGTGGATTCATCTCTGTACGTACCGGTTCCGCTCAGGACGGCAACAACATCCTCATCCCTCACGACAAGGCTGAGGAGAGTATGGATGCAGCTGCATGCGTAGGTTGCGGTGCTTGTGTTGCTACCTGCAAGAACGGTTCTGCAATGCTCTTCGTTTCTGCAAGACTCAGTTCTCTTGCACTTCTTCCTCAGGGTCGTCCAGAGGCTGCAAGAAGGGCAAGGAGCATGGTCGCAAAGATGGAAGAGCTCGGATTCGGTGGATGTACCAACACCCGCGCCTGTGAGATGGAGTGCCCTAAGGGTATCTCAATCGAGCACATCGCCCGTCTCAACAGGGAATTCTTCTGCGCAAAGTTCTCAGAGTAATCTGACAGACAATAATGAAAGAAGGCTGGATTTCCGTCCAGCCTTCTTTTTTATGTTATGTGATAGTGTCCGAATCTTCCGGGATTGATGTTGCTACCAGAGGAAGTTGTTGAATGGATACCTTCCTGCGTGGATCTCGGCTACCATCTTGTAGATGTCGTTCCTGAGCTTGTCCAGGTTGATCTTTTCCTTGGCGGACATGAATATGCAAGGGGTCTTTTCCTGGGCTATCCAGCTGTTCTTGAGCTCTTCAAGGCTGTAGTTCTCCTTGCTCTTCGGAGTGAGGGAGAACTCGTCGTACTCTTCATATTCATAGGCATCTATCTTGTTGAAGATCACGAAGACAGGCTTGTTGTGGGCATTGATGTCCTGGAGGGTCTTCTCGACTACTTCCATCTGCTCCTCAAAGCCTGGGTGGGAGATGTCCACCACATGAAGCAGGATGTCGGCCTCGCGGACCTCGTCAAGGGTGCTCTTGAAGGCTTCCACAAGCTGTGTAGGAAGCTTTCTGATGAATCCTACGGTGTCGCTCAGGAGGAATGGTACATTCTCGATCACAACCTTCCTTACTGTAGTGTCCAGGGTAGCGAAAAGCTTGTTCTCCGCAAAAACGTCAGATTTGGCCAGGAGATTCATTATGGTGCTCTTGCCTACGTTGGTATATCCAACCAGGGAAAGTCTCACCATAGAGCCTCTATTGCCCCTTTGCGTGGCCATCTGCCTGTCGACTTTCTTCAGCTGTTCCTTGAGCTTTGAAATCTTGTCCTTGACGATACGCCTGTCGATCTCGATCTGGGTCTCACCCATACCTCCACGCGTTCCCATTCCGCCTCGCTGCCTTTCAAGATGGGTCCACATGCCCGCAAGTCTAGGGAGCATGTAGTTGTAGCGGGCGAGTTCCACCTGCATCTTCGCATAGGAAGTCTTGGCTCTCTGTGCGAATATTTCCAGGATCAGGCTGGTCCTGTCGATGACAGTTCCGCATTTGATGACTTTCTCGATGTTTCTCTGCTGTATTCCGGACAGCTCATCATCGAAGATAATGTACTTGATGTCATTATCTTCCACGTATCTTGCTATTTCTTCAAGCTTTCCGCTCCTGATGTAGGTTGAACTGTCAGGTCTTTCAAGTCTCTGGGTGAATTTCCTGTCTCCTGTGGCTCCGGCTGTCTCAGCCAGGAACTCCAGTTCGTCAAGGTACTCCATGACCTTGCGCTCATCTTCATTCTGCTTGATGACGCCTACGAAGACTGCTTTTTCTATTATCTGAATGTCAGGCATCTGTCTGGTTGAAAAAAGGCCATCCGGTTGGGGACAGCCTTTGAATATTCATTGAATCAGTTACTTCCCTTACTTGAGCTGGAAGATAACAGGGAAGGTGTAGGTACT
>JAGHSC010000184.1 GCA_018066065.1 Candidatus Cryptobacteroides faecihippi | reverse complement strand
CGGATGGTCCGGCAACCTCGCGACCATGGCTGTGAACATCATCGGCTCATTCGCCATCGGCTACCTCAGCGGAGCTGTCAAGGATGCCGGGCTGCTCCTTCTGCTGACCGTCGGGATCTGCGGAGGCTTCACCACATTCTCCACATTCTCGCTCCAGAGCGTTCGCCTCCTCCAGGAAGGCAGAATCGGCGATGCAGTACTCTACATCGCCGGTTCCATGATTCTTTGCATTATCTTCGCAGCCCTGGGCTGGAAGCTTGCCACCATCAGGTAGCCTAGATTTCCTTGTTCTTCACCACAGACTCGTAGTAGGACAGATAGTCATCCTTGTGCTCACTGGCCATCCATGCGAGGGCTGAACGAGGGTGGTCGTTCTGTGCGCCGGTGATCATGTAGGGGATGAAGTAGCCCCAGTCGATGTCCTTCTTGAGAGGATAGATGTAGTCCTGGATGCACTTGATGATCGGCTCGATCTTGTACTTCGGATTCTTGAGGAAAGAAAGGAGAAGCTCCATCGGGCAGTTTCCTGCACCGCGGCCGATTCCGAGCATCGTTGCGTCAAGCATGTTGGCGCCGTCGATGATGCATTCGATGGTGTTTGCGAAGGCCAGCTGGGTGTTGTTGTGGCCGTGGAATCCGATCGTCTTCCCAGGAAGGGCTGACTTGTATCTCTGCATGAGGTTGTTGATGTCCTCCGAGTAGAGACTTCCGAAGCTGTCGACGAGGTAGAAGATCGGGACGCGTGAGTTTGCGACATCCTCAAGTACCTGGTTGAGAGCTCTTTCTGAAACCTTTGAGACTGCCATCATGTTGATTGTGGCCTCGTAGCCCTTGTCCATGACGTGGTGTGCGAGCTCGATGGCCTTGTCGATCTGGTAGTCGTAGCAAGCGACGCGGAAGAGGTCGATGACGCTTTCAGACTTCGGACGGATGTCGTCGTACTTGATTCGTCCGATGTCGGCCATGACCGAAATCTTAGTGTCGGTGTTGTTGTCTCCCATGATCTCGCGGAGGTCATCCTCGGCGCAGAACTTCCATGGTCCGAATTCATCGTGTGAGAACTGATCCTCGCTGCTGATGTAACCGATTTCCATGTAGTCGATGCCTGCTGCGACGCAGGAATCGTAGACTCCCTTGACGAAGTCCTTGCTGAACTGCCACTTGTTCATCAGTCCGCCGTCGCGGACGGTGCAGTCGAGAACCTTGATTTCCTTTCTGTACATTGTCTATTCTATAAGTTCATTATTTTCATCTCTTCGTCGATGAAGTACTGGACCAGGTCGGCGTACATCTTCTCGATGACGTCCGGGTCCAGGCCATTCTCGATGGCAAGCGCACGGCGCTCGCGGAGAACCTGCTCACGCCTTCCGTTGGCAGCAACACCCTCTGCGGTGCGCTCCTTGTACTTGACAACCTCCCTGACATATTCAAATCTCTTCCCGAGCAGTGTGATGATGACCTGGTCGATGTTGTCGATTTCGGCACGCACGTGTCCGATCTCCTTGCATTCAGATGGCTGTCTGTCATTTGCTGCGCTGACGATCTGCTGGAGGGTTTCCTGTGTCATTGTCGTGGGGCTTTGTTTGAAAGATGGCAAAGTAAAGAATAATTGGTGAGAATACAACGCGCCGATTGGAAAAAATACTTAAATTTGAGAATGCCATCAGCAAAAGGCAGAATCAACCAATGAAGATCAAGGCACACATGAGCGGGGCAATCCTCGCAGCAAGCATATTCACAGCAGCGTCCGCAGATGCGGCAGTCACATTCGAGATCGAGTGGAAGGCCCCGGGAAAGGAGATTGGCATCAACGTCGAGAACGGGCAAGTCTCGAGCATCGCTGCAGTCAAGGGAGCGGCACGCATCAGGAATGCGAATATTCAGATGCGGAAGGCCGGAGCGCTCAGGGTTCGCTGCGTCATCGAGGATGAAAGGCTCGGCATCGGGCCTGAGGCAACCATTGTCAGCATCGACAACGGAGCGCAGTCGTTCTCGTTCTTCCTCCGCGACGTCAACGGAGACTCCCCCATCTGGATCCCAGAGTATCAGGTGACCGTGCTGCCGGATGGCGATGCCAGAAGCTACGGGCAAGTCGTCGATGAGATAAAGTCCAGGGGACTCGCATCGAAGGATGACAGGATCGAAGTTGCGGGAGAGGCCTCCTTCGAGGAGGCATTCAGGAGCTGCAGGAGCATGAGCGCTCCGATCTGGCTCGGCATCAGCAGGGACATGCGCAGGTTCGAGGTCACCGAGGAACTGCCAGACCTGGCATCGACGGTCCAGAACGACAAGAGAGTCGTCCCGATCCTTGGCTATCACCCATTTGCAGACCCGGAGCTCTCCCCTGCGACGCTGTCCTACAACTACAGCTTCAGCCGTGGAGTCGGACCGAAGGACAACATCAGGAGAAGCCTCGAGGACGGTGTGATGCCGATCTACCTCTCTGAGACAGACGACGATGGCGTCATCTACCTCAGCAAGAGCTTCGTGACCCTGGAACGCTCCACCCTGACCGAAGAGAACGTCAAGGGCACGCATTTCATGATCTCCGACAGCAATTCCGGCGGAAGGGCATGGACCGAAGAGCATCTCGTTCAGCTCCGCAAGATCCTCGCCGAGACTCCACCGGCAGACGAAGAGACCATCCTGACCATCCACACGACCATCACGAACACAGCCAAGGTGCCTCGCTACGCCTGGTTCAAGATTCCATACACATCCTTCGCCGGAGGATCCTATGAATATGATCCCGCGAGTGGACTCTCCACCCTGGCGAACGGGAAAGTCTTCTGCGTCAGCATGATAGACGGCAAGCCCGTGGCAAATCAGGAGATGGCCGTGCTGCTCGGTGCAGGCAAGAGCATCGAGGTGGACTACATCATCCCTCACAGTCCGGTAAGCCGCGAGAGGGCATGTGCCATGGCGATAAAGCCATACGAGACAAGGTTCACCGAGTGCAAGGCATTCTGGCAGGGAAAGCTTGACGATGCCGCCAGGATCAGGGTGCCTGAGGAAAGGATCCAGAACATGATCCAGGCAGGACTCCTTCACCTGGACCTCGTCACCCATGGCGACAGGGACCAGGGAACCCTGGCCGCAAATGTCGGTGTCTACTCCCCGATCGGAACCGAGAGCGCGCCGATCATCCAGTTCTACGAATCTATGGGACTGATGGACGAGGCCCGCGGATGCCTGCAGTACTTCCTGGACACTCAGCAGGAAGACGGAAGGATCGTCAACTACTTCGGCTATACGATCGAGACCGGAGCTGTCCTCTGGTCGCTCGGAGAGTACTGGCGCTACACCAATGACAGGGCATGGGCAGAAAGCATAAAGCCTCAGCTGCTCAAGGCATGCCGCTACCTGGTGGAATGGCGCGCAAGGAACCTCAAGGATGAACTCAGGGGACGAGGCTACGGCATGGTCGACGGAAAGGTCGCAGATCCGGAGGATCAGTTCCACCAGTTCATGCTGAACGCCTACTCCCAGCTGGGCCTGAAGCGTGCCGCCGAGGTACTCGAGGCATTGGGAGCCGCTGAGGCTGAGGAACTTCGCAAGGAGAGCGAAGAGTGGCGCATGGATATTCTTGACTCATTCCATGCAAGGCTCGCATCCTCCCCTGTCGTGCCGGTCTCTGATGGTTCATGGTGTCCTACCTGCTCGCCATGGGCAGAATCCAGGACAGCAAGGTTCCTGCTTCAGAAAGTTGAGAACTACCGCTCGCACGGCACATTCATGGTGCCGGATGGGCTTCTCGGGCCAATCCACCTGCTCTTCGCCGAGGTCGTCGACCCGCTCAGCGTGGAGGGACAGATGGTCATGAAGTACTACAAGGATGTGATTTGCCAGGACAACTCCCTCTTCAGCCAGCCATACTACGGAAAGCACAACATCATCCAGGCACAGCTCGGAATGGTGAAGCCTTTCCTGAACACCTACTACAACACGGTTGCGCCCCACTTCGACCACGAGACAGGCACCTTCTGGGAGCACTATTTCAAGCAGAGTGTGCACAAGACGCACGAGGAGGCCAACTTCCTGATGGAGACAAGGAACATGCTCTACATGGAGCGCGGCGACACTCTGAGGATGCTGAATGTCATCCCTAGAAAGTGGATGGAGGACGGCAAGGAGATCGAGCTCGGTTCGGTCATGAGCTACTTCGGGCCGATCGAGTTCAAGGCAGTCTCACATGTCGGGGAAAACAGAATCACGGCCGAGATCTCATGCGATCCTGACCGTGCTCCGTCAACTGTCACCATCCGTCTGCCTCACCCTGACGGGAAGAAGGCAAAGAGTGTGGATGCTGGCGTTTATAATTCTGAAACAGAAACCGTTACCCTGTCCGATTTCAAGGGACACGCAGCCGTGACGCTGAGTTTCTGAGTTCCACTAAAGATGCTTCATGAGAAGCTTTCCGACCGGGCCCGACTTGAGCTTGCGGACGGAACGCTCACGGATCTGACGCACGCGCTCGCGTGTCAGGTCATACTGCTCGCCGATCTCCTCGAGGCTGATCGCCGGGCAGCCGATTCCGAATGAGAGAAGGATGATCTGCCGCTCGCGGTCAGTAAGGATGCTGAGGGCGCGGCTGATGTCCTGCTTGAGGGATTCCACCTCAAGTCCTTCGTCAGCGGAAGCAGCATTGCGGTTCGGGATGACATCCATGATCGTGCCGTCCTCCCCATCCTCGAATGGAGCATCCATCGAAAGATGGGCTCCGGAGCTGCGGAGGGAATCCCTGACCTTGCCTTCAGGGAAATCGATCATCTCGCCGATCTCCGACTCTGAAGGATAGCGTCCGTTTTCCTGCTGGAACTGTGAGACAGCCTTGTTGATCTTGTTGAGAAGGCCGACCTGGTTGAGAGGGAGGCGGACCATCTTGGACTGCTCGGCAAGCCCCTGGAGGATGGACTGGCGGATCCACCACACGGCATAGGAGATGAACTTGAAACCACGTGTCTCATCGAAATCCTCGGCAGCCTTGATCAGGCCGATGTTGCCGTTCTCGATGATGTCCATCAGGGACTGACCCTGGCCCTGGTATTGCTTCGCCACAGAAACGACGAAGCGAAGGTTCGCATTCACCAGCTCATGAAGGGCCTTGGTGTCTCCTTCATGGATGCGTGCAGTGAGTTCGACTTCCTCTTCCGGAGTGATCAGCGGAAGCTTGCTGATCTGGTTAAGGTAGATGTCAAGGCCATCCGAACGCTTGGTGATTGTCTGAGTTATCTTTATCTGTTGCATTAATCGTAGTTTAAGGACTATGATTGGAAAAGTCTGCAAAGTTAATGAAAAGTTCCTTTCATTGTTCCAGTTTTTTACGATGTTCGTGCAATCCTTGCGGTTAATTGTACTTTTCCGTGCCGAAGAACATGTTCGAGCGCAGGTTGTACTTGCTGGAGATGGCTTCATTCCCGAAGACGCCATCAAAGCGATCAAGGTTCTCCGTCGCGAGCATGACCTCGATCATGCATCTGTCGAATGGATCAGAACAAGCCTGCATATGCTTAAGATAGGTGTTGATGCACTTTGCCAGCAATGTGGAATAGTACAGGTCAGGGATGAGAGAGCTTGTCGACATGCCCATCCATTCAAACTGCACCGCAGCCCTCCACGAGATCCAGACCTCGAAAAGGTACTTCGTGTAGATGCCGGACTCGATGATTTCACCAAGCAGGAAGGATGACATCTCAGCGAACTTTGAATATTCAAGTGCGAGAATCGCCCTCCTGTCGATGTCCTTCTCGCATTCAACGGCATGGAGGAGCATCTCGATTTCCTGCTCGGAAAGCCTGTCCCCACTGTCATGATGCGCGATGCGGATCAGGTCCCCTATGCTCTCGACATGGACATCCTTTCTGTACCAGTCCCCAAAGCTTGAGTTGAACTCATCCATGAGGTCAGAGGATGCAAGACTCGGGAAATCTTCAAGATGCGACCCCAAATCCATCAGAGCCTCATTCAGTCGGTCCATGGAGTCCTGTTCCCCATCGAGCTTTCGGAAGGAGGCAAGTACCCTCGCCGCCGAGGCTCGGGTCTCCCGGTCCACGATCGCAGAGCGGAGCACCGAGGATGAGACAATCGGTGCAGCATCAGCAATGATGGCCTTGTGGTCGATCTCAGTGACCTCATCCTCCATGCACTCAAGCTTACGGTAATTGTAGATGTCGTAGGCATGATAGACCATCTTACTGAGTTCCAGGAGGTTGTAGCGGTTCTTCAGGGACAGGACATCCTTATCGACGATGATGCCCGGTTCTGGTTCGAAGAAGGCCGCCTTCGCAGGCCATCTCTCCCATGCGATGGGACCACGGACAGGATCCCTCAGGCTCAGGATAGTCTCCTCCGAGGTGAGGACCTGATTGCAGAGCCGGACAGGCTCATCAGATGAGGCAAGCCTTTCGAGAAAGGCGTGCGGAGATTCCGAAGCGACAGGAGCTTCCGAAGGTTCCGGAGTTTCCGCAACCTTCGGAGCCGATGTACGGCCGCAGGAAACGGCCAGGAGAATGAATAGTTTCACAAGTGCAAGTCTGGATACAGTTCTGTTCATACGATTAAAGCCTTTATCTGTTTGACGGATGCGAATATCCGTCGAAAACATCAGTCTGCCAAGGATTTAAGGGCGACATGTATGGAGTGGGCACCAGGGTGTACGAGCTCGCCGGCAGGGTCGGTTTCGTACATCAGGAAGCCATTTCGTACATTGGACGTGGAAGAGTCTTCGCAGGAGACGATTTATTGTTATATTTGCTGCCGAAAAGGAATTCCTGTGACGAGAAGAATCATCATATCCAAGGGCAACGAATTGCTCCGTGTCCCCTACGACTGCCTGATGTACGTTTCATCAGACGGGAACTATTCGAATGTGGTGACCGTGGATGGAAAGTCACGTCTCGTCTCCTACCAGCTCGGCCAGATCGAGGATGCGATCAACGACCAGCTGGGCGACGATGGAATGATCTTTCTCAGGCTTGGCCGAAGCTTGATCATAAACACGGAATTCATCCACTTCATCGATGTCGGAAGACAGCAGCTGATCCTGTCGGACTGCAAGGGCAGCTTCCATGAGCTGACTGCCTCGAAGGAGGTCCTGGCAAAGCTGAAGGCTTATGTGGAATCACTTGAAAAGGGAAACAATGGTCAGACTAGACGATAACATAAGAGATGATGAGCTGAGGGTCCTCGGCACACGAGCCTCTGCCCAGCGCAGGAGTTCGGTCCGCTGGTACCATGTGCTGGCAGCTGTGGCCGCTGTCATCGCTGTCGCCGTTTCCATCCTGCTCATCCTGTTCCTCAATGGATCTCCGGTGGAGGAACCTCCTGCAGAGGACTTCTATGACTCACAGGCGTGCGACAGCAGCCTCGTCCAGGATCCTTCAGGGGACATCGCCTGGCTGGGTGAATATTCAGACAGCTCGAGGGCGTACACAGAGCGGATCGAGGTAAGCATGAACGACATCCCACTTGACATCTTCATCCCGCACAACGCGAAGCCGAGGCTCTTCGTGGGCAGCCCGGACCAGTCGGACAGGAATGTCATCTTCACAACGCAGGCTGCGGACCTCAGGGCTCACAATGGCAAGATCAATGGGGCCTTTGTACTTGAGGCGAAGCCACTTGCGTGGGGCTTTCGAAGAAGGGCTTCTGCGGCATCATCGGCGACAAGGTCATGGTGGGCGTGGCCGACAAC
>JAGHSC010000286.1 GCA_018066065.1 Candidatus Cryptobacteroides faecihippi | reverse complement strand
TCGGAGACTTTGCCATCTGGCAAAATCTCCGACTCTTTTGACTCCGGAGGGGCGAGCAGCCTCGCCGTGGAGTCGCATCCATCTACGAAGAAAGCGACCAATAATCACTTATTAGTCGCCCTCTTTTTTCTTCGAGCCACTTGCCAGACTTGAACTGGCGACCTACGCGTTACGAATGCGTTGCTCTACCGACTGAGCTAAAGTGGCCTGCTGCATTTCTCGGAGGAAATGGATTGCAAATATAACGAAAAAATCAATATGAAAGACTAAATTTGCACCATGAAATCAGATATCATCATCATAGGCGGAGGAGCCGCCGGCCTTATGGCTGCCTACGGGGCAGCAAAATCGAATCCAGACGCCAGGATAACGATCCTCGAGAAGATGCCGAGACCAGGAAGGAAGATCCTCTTCACGGGCAAGGGCCGATGCAACTTCACCAATGTGAAGGAATGGAATGAATTCTCCCAGCACATCCGCACCAATCCCAACTTCGTCAAGCCGTCGTTCCACGCATGGACCCCGGAGAATGAGATCGACTTCCTTGAAAGCAACGGCCTCGAGACCGTCGTCGAAAGGGGAGACAGAGCATTCCCATACTCCCACAGAGCCTCGGAAGTACTTGACACAATGGTCGATGTCGTCCTCAGGATGGGAGTTACGCTGCTCACCGAGAAGGAAGTGACCAGCATCCTTCCAGGCTTCACTGTCAGATGCTCTGATGGAGACCTTTTCCAGTGCTCCAAGCTCATCATTGCCACCGGAGGACTCTCTTACCCTATGACTGGATCCTCTGGAGACGGCTATGGCTGGGCCAAGGCATTCAAGCACACTGTGACCCCTCTCTTCCCGTCCCTCACAGCGCTCGTCCCGAAAGGGTACAAGGTTCTTGGAGCCCCCGACGAGTCCCTGAAAGGACATATTCACAGAGAGACACCGATGACTGCGAGCGCAGAGGACCTCAAGGGTGCAAAGCTCAAGAACGTGAACCTCAGCGTCACGATCGATGGATCCAACCCTGAGGTGGAGTTCGGTGATGTCGATTTCACGGACGGTGGCATCGAAGGCCCTATCGGCTTCCAGGTCAGCAGGCGGTGTGTCAAGGCACTGATGAACGGCAGCAAGGTTTCATTCTCGCTGGACCTCAAGCCTGGAGTCCCTCTCGAGGAACTTACCGCAAGGATCAAGACACTCTGGGAGGAGATCAGGAACGACCCAAGGAGCCGCCAGTGGAAGGATGGGCGTGGCATCAACGGAAAGGAGATGTACAGAATCCTTCTTGGAAAGCTGATGCCGTGGGAGCTCATCCCTGGCTTCCAGGCATGGAATCCGGACATCCTCAAGACCATCCTCAGCAAGAATGAGAGGATGGGCAGGCCTGAGGGCAGAAGGCGCTACGGTAGGGACGCCAGACGTTCCTACGAAGTCAATCTCAACCTTCTTGCCAAGACACTCAAGGACTGGAAGTTCGACATCATCGGCTACGTCGGCTACGAAAGGTGTGTCATCACGGCCGGCGGTGTGTCGACCGACGAGGTGACGGCCAAGACGATGGAGTCCAAGCTTCAGCCAGGCCTCTATTTCTGCGGTGAAATCCTTGACATGGATTGTGACACAGGAGGTTACAATCTCCAGTGCGCCTTCTCGACCGGTAGGATGGCAGGAGAGTCAGCTGCCAGAAGTCTCTAGATCACTCCCGAACCGAGCATCTCTCCGTCGTCTGAGTACCAGACGGCGAACTGCCCGTTTGAGATGCCTCTCTGAGGCATGCTGAAGAGGAAATACATCCCGGAAGCCCTCTTGACCACCAAGGCATCCTGAAGCGGCTGGCGGTAGCGCACCCTGACCCTGTAGCGTCGCACTTCGCCATCCTTCATCTCCAGGTCCTGCCTTATCCAGTGAATATCCTCGGATGCGACCTTTATGCAGCTTCGCGAGAGGCCCTTGTGGGTGTGGCCTTCACCGACGTAGATGATGTTCCTGTCGATGTCGGTGGAGATCACGAAGATGGAGTCCTTGTGCCCTCCGATGTTCAGTCCCTTTCTCTGGCCGATCGTGCAGAACTGGGCACCCTCATGGACGCCGACGATCTTCCCGAACGGGTTTTCCTTGTAGCGGGTCTTCTTCACATGATGCTTCCCTGAGCGGTAGGTCTCTGTCTCGAACTGGATCGAATCGTAGCTCAGTGGCTGCGAAAGCCTCTCAAGGACAGCATCTTCCACCGCCGCCACCTTGCCCTCGTCAAAATCGTTGCCGGCAGCCGCCTGCCCCGCGAGGCTGACATTGTTGAAGGAAGCTCCTCCAGAGTCCTCGGAGGAGTAGCCTGTTATCATCCTCGCCTCCCCGGGAACTCTCAGAAGAGAGTCCAGAGTCTCCTTCATGAACGAATATTCAGTGTTCGAGGCGTAGAAGGCATCGAAGACCTCCACCACGTTGCCTTCCTTTGGCAACAGCTTCTGTTTCAGGAATGTAGGAAGGTCGACCTTGCCGACGAAGCAGATTCCCTGCGAGTCCTTCTTGTCTGCGGACGGAAGGTCTGCATCATGGGCAAGCTGCCTGACCTGAGGCTTTGTCAGTCCTCCGATCGGGAAGATCGCCTTTGCGAGCTGGTCCTGCCTGAGCTGGCAGAGGAAGTAGCTCTGGTCCTTGTTTGGGTCCGTTCCCTCCAGGATGCGCCACTGTGGCTGTCCGTCGATGATGATCAGCTTGCCATCCTCGCCCAGAAGTGGCTCCCTGCGGCAGTAATGCCCTGTGGCAACCATGTCTGCACCAAGCTTTTCCGCTGCCTCCATGAATGCATCGAACTTGATCTCGCGGTTGCAGAGCACATCTGGGTTCGGAGTCCGCCCTTCTGAATATTCCTTGAACATGTAGTCCACGACGCGCTGGCGGTACTCCTTGGAAAGGTCGATGAAGTAGAAAGGAATGCCGATCTTTCGTGCGACCATCTCCGCTACGAAGCGGTCCTCTTCCCACTCGCAGTCCCCGTGAAGGGTTGCATCCGCGTCGTGCCAGTTCTGCATGAACATGGCAAAGACATCGGAGCCCTGCTGCTTGAGAAGCAGAGCTGCAACGCTGGAATCAACGCCTCCTGACAGACCTATGCAAACTTTCATGATGGAGCAAAGATAGCCATTTGCCTAGTTCTTCGCAATTATTGTTATATTTATAGCCCATTAACCAGACCACAGCCATGAAGACAGTGAAACTTGAAATCAATTACGTAGAATATTCTTCACTCGAGGAGATGAACGCTGAGGACCAGGAGCTTGTCAAGGCTGCCATCGAAGCGCAGAAGACCTCCTATGCTCCATATTCCACCTTCAACGTCGGTGCAGCTGTCCGCCTAGAGGATGGCACCATCGTGAAGGGTTCGAATCAGGAGAATTCCGCCTATCCGTCAGGGCTTTGCGCCGAGAGAACGGCCATGTTCTCCGCCCATGCCACCTATCCCGGCAAGGCAATGCTCAACCTTGCAATCGTCGGAGGCTTCAACCAGACCATATCGGATGGCCCTTGCGCTCCGTGCGGAAGCTGCCGTCAGGTCATGGCGGAGTACCAGACGCTTTACAACCGTCCGATGAGCATCATCATGTTCGGTGCGAAGAAGGCTTGGAAGTTCGAGAAGGTGGATGACATCCTTCCGTTTATTTTCGACGGCTTCAACGAAAAGGACTGACCCCTTTGCCAATTCAGGCAAAAGTGCTATATTTGCATCGGGGAAAGTCGTACACGACCAGCTCCCTCTGAACTCCCCCAGGGTCGGAAGGCAGCAAGGGTAGGAGGTCGTAGCGGTGCGATGTGCTAAGCTTTCCCTTTTTTCATTTGAATATTCAAGAGGCTGACCATTCCCTTATGGCCAGCCTCTTTCCTTTTGCTTCGGTTGTGTCTGTCTTGCCTGACTCTTCTTGCCCTTGCGGGATCTGCCTCGCTACTGGGCGTCCTTTATGATTGAGAGTAGGGAACTTACGGCTTTCTGAGCCTTCTTGCTGGGTTCCAGCAGCTTGAACAGGATGAATCCTCCGACCGCTGCTCCAGCGATTATTGTGATGAATCGAGGCAGGGGAGTCGCCACCATCGCCCCGACAGCCACCAGTGCGATGAACTGTCCCCACGCCAGGATATTCCTTCCTGTGGTGTTCCTGTTCCCTTCCTTCAAGCAAGCGGCGTAGCGATGGATCTCTTCGCCCTCATCAGTCATCCCGACAGTGCCGGCGTCTTCCAGCCTGACCGCCATGTAGCGCTTCCTCAGCCTGCACGACCAGTCCAGGAACAAGTCGCAGTCATCTGTCGACTCTGGTAGCTCCGACAGTTCAAACTCATTCCTCCTCAGGACCTTCCCGTACCTGAGCATTTCCTTCTTGATGCCTCCGAGCACCGTCCCGAACGGCTTCTCCGTCTGAAACAGCATCATCCCCGCATCCATCATCTGTACTCTTCTGTCAATCATCTCAATTGCGACTTTCCTCCGCGAAGATAGCATTTTTCCCACTCACCACCATCATCTTCCCACCTCATTCCCCTACCTCATTCGGCCGATACATCCACGCGGGACGCACTGAGTTAGCGATTTCCGTGGACGACCCCTCCGAATCAGCCGCATCGTCCACGCTGGAAGCCACAGAATGGGGATTGCTATGG
>JAGHSC010000283.1 GCA_018066065.1 Candidatus Cryptobacteroides faecihippi | reverse complement strand
GTAGAACGGGAGGTTCCCCAGGTTGAAAGGGGTCAGGGTGCACTGGAAAGGTGTTGACTGCCCGAGGAAGATGTAGGAGATGACGGTTGCCGAGACAGTGGAGATCAGCAGCGGCATCATTGATGTCATGGAGATGTTGAACAGAAGGATCTCCAGGACGAAGAGCACTCCAGCGAGTGGAGCCTTGAATATTCCTGCAACGGCGGCGGCAGCTCCGCATCCGAGGAGGATCGTCATGCTTCTGTAGGACATGCCGAGGTAGCGGGCGAAGTTCGAGCCTATGGCTGCACCGGTGTAGACGATCGGAGCCTCGGCTCCCACGGATCCACCGAATCCGATGGTCACCGAACTGGCTGCCACGGAGGACCACATGTTGTGAGGGCGGATCCTGGACTCATTCTTGGAGACGGCCTGAAGGACCTTTGTCACGCCATGGCCTATCCTGTCCTTGATGACATGGCGGCAGAAGAGCATGGCCAGGAGCATTCCTATTCCTGGAACGATGATGTAGAACGCAGCGCCCATAGGCTCCTCCAGTGCATGGCCAAGGCCTTCCTGGATCCACTCTATCAGCTTCTTCAGGATCACTGCGGCAAAGCCGGCGGCAATTCCCACGACGAAGCTGAGGATGAGGAGCAGGTTGTGTTCCGGCATCTTCTTGAGTCTCTCGCGCATTGAAAGGCCCCACGGTCTTGCATTATGTTCGGTCTTTGGCATATTATTACAAAATTAATAATTTTGCGGATAGAGAAAACACAATCGACATGAAAAAAATCATCGCTTCAATAACAGCCGTGATCATACTGGCCATACTGGGTGCCCTCGGGATCAACATATTCAGGAACATGGGCCCCCGCGACAGGGAAAAGGCAGAGAACGGTTCCACACTCGTGGTGGAGGAACTCAGCTGGTACAACCATGGCGAGAAGCAGGCCGGGAAGGTCTGGAAGCCGGGTGACGAGAACGGAAACTTCTCCGATTCTCTCGGAACAAGGCCGGTCGCAATGTTCTTCCACGACCCGATGAAGGGAGCCTACGCTGAAAGCATCGTGAAGAGGCTCGCCTCGCAGGGGGTCATCGGCTACACGACATCCTGCCCTGAGAAGTCAAAGGACATAGAGTCCCTGATCAAGAGGATGGGAAAGCAAAGCTTTGCCGACCAGGACAGGATCTTCATCATCGCAGACACCTATGCCGCCGATGCAGTCGTCAAGGCGATGCTGAACATCGGCCGCAGGACTGCGGGGCTGGTCCTCATCGAGCCGATGCTCCAGGGCAAGTCCGCCGTCACGGCAAAGCGCTACGGCAACGAGATCCTGAGCATCAGCCCGGAGCAGAAGGGTGAGGCTTTCTCCCTGATGGAGGATTACATGGAACTTAGAGGAGCTTTCAAGTAATGGAAAGGATGAGATTCGGAATAGTCGGCACCGGCCGCATCAGCGACTGGGTGCTCAAGGGAGCGGTGATGGAGCCGAGATTCGAGGCTGCGGCAGTCTGCTCCAGATCTGAGGAAAAGGCAAGGGAATTCGGTGCACGCCACGGAATCGGCAAGACCTACACCTCCGTGGAGGAAATGGCTGCCGACCCTCAGATCGATGCCATCTACATCGGGACGCCGAACCACACACACCACGACCTCGCCATCGCATGCATGAAACAGGGTAAGCACGTCATGTGCGAGAAGCCTCTGGCTTCCAACGCCAGGGAGGCTGAGGAGATGGCGGCAGTGGCAAGGGAGAACGGAGTCGTCCTGATGGAAGCGATGATCTCGACCCTGAGCCCGAACTTCAGGAACGTCCAGGGGAAGCTGCCGGAAATCGGCACTCCAAGGCACTACAATGCAGCCTTCTGCCAGTACTCCTCAAAGATCGACATGCTCCGCAGGATTGTGTCCGGCGAGGAATCGGCACCGGTTCCAAGTTCATTCAACCCGGACTGCTCGGGAGGAGCCACCCAGGACATAGGAATATACACGATCTACCCGATGGTCACTCTCTTCGGAGAGCCGTCTTCAGTGAAGGCCGACGCAGTCACCATGGAGGTCCCGGTCGGAGGTGAGATGAAGAAGATTGACATCCACTGCACCGCCCAGTTCAGCTACCCGGGAATGACCGCATCGGTAACGTATTCGAAGATAGCCGATTCCAGGCTAAGAACAGAGATCACGTGCGATGGAGGGATAATCTCGCTCGACCAGATTCACATCTCCCATGGAGCAGAGATGATCAGGCGCGGCGCGCCGACATCAGGACGCACCTCCGGCCCTCAGTCAGTCGACATCTCGGTACCATGCGACGCTGACGAGTACCTCTGCGAGTTCACTGAATTCATCGATGTGGTACAGTCCGGCGCAAGGGAATCAGTCAACAACAGCCTGGCGAATTCGATCTCGACCGCCAGGGTCATCGATGAGATACGTCGTCAGGCAGGGGTCATCTTCCCGGCCGACTTGTAATCACTGGCCGCCGAGGCGGTCGAAGAACACCAGCACATCCTCCCACGTCTTGAAGGCATCCGAGCCGAAATGCACGAGGGTGCCCATGAAGTCCTCGCCACCGAGTGTCTCAGGCTCTGCATCGATCAGATAGTCCGCAAGAAGAAGGTTCTTGTGGTTGCTGATTGTCAGTCTGTTCCAGACCGGCACACCCAGGTTTTCCTCACACCATCTGAAGATTTCCGCGCAGGATGACGGCGTGTTGTACCGGGAACCTGCCACGATGTGGAGGTTATAGTTGCGGCAGAGTGTCTCGACTGCCTTGGTGAATCCGCTTGAATGGTTTATGATCCTGTCGCCGAGAGCGATGAACAGGACGGGCTTTGAACGTCCTTCCTGCCGGTCATCGATCCACTGGAGCACAGGCAGGACCGAATGGAGGACGGCGCCATCGTTCAGATAGTGCTCACCATCGAATCGGATCGCCTGCGTGTAGTGCTCGGAGAAGAGGTCGTAGGTGTGCACCAGCGTGTCATGCATCCCGTAGAGGGCATAGACCCGGTCCTGATCTTCGTCCGCACGTTCGAAGCAATGCGAGCTGACTTCGCGGAAATGCTCGATCAGGCTCTTGTTCACAAGGAAGGAGGTTTCTCCGTCGCGGCGTGGATTGTGGAACTCCTGGCGGCCTAATCCATTGTTCTTCAAGAGGGTGTCAGCCAGCTGGAAGGCTGGGTTGACGAGGATGCGGTCCACTCCGTAGAGCATCTCTGCGTACATTCCTCCCATCGATGTACCCAGGACGACATCGGGTTTGTCTTCCGCGACGATCGAGCGGAGCAGCTCGAGGGCTTCCTGAGGCTCGACCGGCAGGTCCGGGGCGATGATCTCCGTCTGCGGGAGCAGTATGCCCAGAGTCTTGACGGTTCCTGACTGGCCGCTCGAGGCGAAGCCGTGGACGTAGAGAAGTTTCTTGCCGGAGAGCAGGTCCGGCCTTGCATATTCGTAAAGTTCCATTGTGATTCCTTTCCTCCTGCAAATATAATCAGAACCACTGATTGTTGACGAAAATCGTTATATTTGTAAGACATACTCAAGAATGACACAGAACATGAAAGATCTCAAGGAAATAGTTGCTTTGTTCGCCACCGAAGGCGAAGTCATCGACATCAGGCCTCTCGGAAGCGGACTGATCAACGACACCTACTTTGTGGAGACATCCGCAGGGGCGCATGACTACGTGCTCCAGAGAATCAACAATGCCATCTTCCAGGACGTAGAGCTGCTCCAGAACAACATCGAATCCGTCACGAGGCACATCCGCAGGAAACTTGAGGCTGCCGGGGAGAAGGACATCCACCGCAAGGTGGTGCACTTCGTCCCTGCCATCGCCAGCAGCAAGACCTACGCATTTGCAGACGGGAAGTACTGGAGAATTTCAGTCTTCATCAACGATGCCGACACCTTCCAGGCCGTCAATCCTGAGTACTCCGAGTATGCAGGCGAGGCGTTCGGTGACTTCGAGGCAAAGCTTGCAGACATCCCTGACAAGCTCGGTGAGACCATCCCTGACTTCCACAACATGGAGCTCAGGCTCAGGCAGCTTGTCGAGGCCGTGAAGAACGATGCAGCCGGGAGGCTCAAGGGCGAAGGCAAGGAGGAACTCGAGTCCATCCTTGCAGAGATCGATGCCAATGCCGAGGACATGTGCCTCGCAGAGCAGCTGCACCGCGAGGGCAAGCTCCCGAAGAGGATCTGCCACTGCAACACCAAGGTCAACAACATGCTGTTCGACAAGGACGGATCGATCCTCTGCGTCATCGACCTCGACACCGTCATGCCAAGCTACGTGTTCTCTGATTTCGGCGACTTCCTCAGGACGGCAGCCAACCCTGTGGCCGAGGACTCCCCTGAGATCGAGAAGGTTGACTTCGACATGGAGATCTTCAAGGCATTCTCAAGAGGCTACCTCCGCGGAACGAAATCATTCCTCACCCCGCTCGAGAAGAGCTGCCTGCCTTACGCAGCATGCCTCTTCCCATTCATGCAGGCTGTGAGGTTCTTCGCCGACTACATCAACGGAGACACCTACTACAAGATCCAGTATCCGGAGCACAATCTCGTGCGTACGCGCAACCAGATGAAGCTCTTCCAGTCTGCTCTCTCCAAGGTGCCTGAGATGGCTGCATGGATCAACAGCCTCTGATTCCGAAAGTTCCCTGAAAAGACCATCTCAGAATGATGAATATCCGCAGATTCGCATTGCTGGCATCAATGGTGCTGGCACTGGTGCTTTCCGCCGGCGTCGACGCCAAGGGCAGGAAGCTGAAGGATCAGTACTATGTCTGCCTGAAGTTTGACAAGGACGGGCTCGCAGAGCGCTACGGCGAGCTGCAGAATGTCATCTACGAAGGCAGGGACCTGAAGAAGGCCAAGGTAATATGCTCGCTGCAGGGCATGCTGGGCTACAGGATCTGCGACAAGGATGGCAACCTTGTCTACAGTCCATGCACTGAGCTTCAGAGCGACCTGCTCAGAGAGGCCAAGTGGGTCACAGACTACGTGAGAGTCAACCACTTCACCTACGGCGATGCCCCAAACAACCCGGCAATCGAGCATGAAGCCAAGCTTGTCAGCTGCGACCGTCTCTGCGGATGGGTCCTCTACCGTGCCGGCTTCACCGAGGGCCAGCCGGAATCGCACGGGCTTGTCGTCAGCAACATCTTCAGATGGGCCGAAAGCCAGGGATTCGAGAGGATAGAGAATCTGGAAGACCTCCAGCCGGGAGACATCGTCGGAGTGCGTCCTTCAAAGGATGGCACTTTCCCACAGCACGTCTTCATCTACGCCGGACAGTCATCCGGAGACGATCTCAGATACGATTGCGGCACCGACAAGAGAATCCAGTCCTTCCAGCCATCGGCTGAAAAGATGAACACAAGCGGGAAATTCATGGTAGCCTACCGTCCGGTCAGGAAATAGGGCTACTTCATTCCCTGGAGATCGGTGTCGGAAACGAGGGAGAAATTGCGCACCTGGCTGATCACATCGAACGTACCAGGAAGCTCCCAGCCATAGTTCATACCCATGACAGTAAAGTCATCCGGAACGGATGTCTTCATGTAGCCATTGGCCTTGAGTGACTTGATGGCCTCCTCTACTGCACTTCTCACATGCACCTTGCAGGTGTGCCACTTGGTGTCGTCAAGCTTCTTCGTGTTGAAGATCTTATCATCTGCCAGACCGTACATGTAGGTGCTGGTGCCGACATCCCACATGGTGCCTGGATTGAGGCTGACACCACCTGCATCGCGGTTGTCGAACGAACCCACACCGAGCCAGAGGCTCTTCATGTAGTCTTCGGAAGCAGGATTTGTATTTCTCATGTAGAGGTAGGCAAGACACTGGGCTGCATGGATGTTCGTGTTGTAGGAATCTCCCATCAGGTTCTCGCATTTCAGGATAGCGAGATCGTAACTGAAGACGAGACTCTTGCAGTTCTTGAGATCCACGTTGTGGAAACTGGTCTCAATCAGGAAGTTGATCCATGGCTGGCTGCCCTCGGTACGATGCTCCTTGTAAGCCTTGCTGCCGTAGACGACCATTGTGATGACATTCTTGTCATCCCTTGAGATGGAATAGGTACCATCATCGAATGTCACTCCGTACTTGGCATCCTTCCTGATGCCTTTGGACAGTCCGTTCTCAAAATTCCAGCAGCACAGGTGCCAAAGCGGGGCAGCACTGCCATCGACGAAGCGCAGTGTATCGACAGGCACTCCGACCGCATTGACCGCAACCGGAGCAAGCAGTTCCATGCCACGTTCAAGAGTAGGGTCATCGATCTGTTCGTAGGACTTCTTGACAATCTGGCCGCCATTGTCATCATCACCTTCGTTCCTTGCCTGACCGGAACATCCTGAGACGGCCATGACAACCAGCATGCCGCCCACAAATAAAAATCTCATAATCTGATTCATAACAGAACAAATATAATCATTAGAATCCACAACAGGAAAACAAAAGAAAAGCCTGCACCCTCTTTCGCAGGTATGCAGGCCACACAATTATAAAAATCCAGTATTATCTCTTCTTCATGAGAGGGACAGGAGAGAATGCATCCGGCCTGTCATAGAGCTCGCAATGGCAATCTCCAAGATGCTTTACCTTGAAGCCGTTTGCCTTGTACTCTTCGTAGTTGAATGCATTGAGCTCGTCGATGGCAATCTGGTGGAACTTGTCAAAGTCTGGCCACCACTCCCAGCCGCTTGCAAAGTCATTGTACAGGTAAGCATCTGCACACTGCTTTCCAAGTTCAGGAGTGACATAGAATGCGCCCATTGCGAGGACATTGACTCCATTTCCAGTGATGGCGCGGAACGCTGCAGGGACTGATTCAACAACACCGGCATGTACACCAGGGCACTTGCTTGCGGCGATGTGTATACCCATACCTGTACCACAGAAAATCATTGCCCTTTCGAACTCCTTTTCAGTAATCATCGATCCAACTCTGAGTCCGATTCTGTGGAACATAAGTTCAGTGTCATTCGGATCGGAATCAGCCTTTACACCGATGTCGGTGATTGTCCAGCCCTTCTTTTCGAGATAGGCCTTGATTTCCTCTTTAAGTGGATAGCCAGCGAAGTCCGCTGCCATGAGAAGTTGTCTGTCTGCTACAGTCTTCATTTTCTTAAGTATTTGAATAATTGGTAATAATCTAACTTCAGCCAAGAAGCTGAGGGATGAAGCAGGAGATCACCAGGATGGCGATACCTGCAAGAAGGATGGTGATTGTCTTTTGCGAGCAACCCTTCCATTCCTTGAGAATGATACCCCAGACATTGCTGAACACTATGTCAAGAGCCATGAGGATACAGAAGCTGAAAATGATCAATGTGTCGTGTCCGACGAGGAACCCCTTTCCAAGACTCAGTCCAAAGAACTGGCTATACCAAAGGAGGCCTGCGAGTGCACAGAACACAAGGTCATTGCCCCAGACACTGCCCTTGGAATAGCCCGAGAAGGACTTGTTCCGGAAGTTCTGATAAACGCAGTATGAAACATTTGTGACAAAGCCTCCGATGGTGACGAAGAGTGTCGCCGGGAGAGTCTTGAATATTTCACTTGTCTCAGGCCATGTAAGAGTTTCTCCAAAACTCAATCCTATGTTGAAGCATGCGCTCATGAAACCGGAAAGGAGCGCGACTGCTATGCCCTTGGGGAAATTGAATTCCTTGACAGAGCTCTCGCCATCCTTGTCCCCGACTTCCCTGCTCTTGCGCATTCCGGCAAGACCGATTACAGCAATGCCGGCCAGGGTCACGGCAACACCGGTTACAACTGATCCTGTCAGCTTTGCAAGATGTCCTGCTTCAGGATAGAAGATTGCCAGCATGACCGGTCCCAGGATGGTTCCCAAAGCCGCACATGTACCAAGAGATATAGACTGCCCAAGCGCGACTCCAAGATACCTCATCGAGAGTCCGAAGGTAAGTCCACCTACTCCCCAGAGAACACCGAAGAGAACAGTCATGCAGATGTTGAACGAATTCTCGGGAGCGAACAATTCAAAGAAGCTGTGTCCTGAAGGGACAGAAAGCATCGCTCCCAGGATGGGGAACACGAGCCATGCGAACACGCCTTGGACAAGCCAGAATGATTCCCAGCTCCATTCCTTGACCTTGCTGATCGGAACATAGCTGCTTGACAGGCAGAAGGCGCCGATGGCGATGATCATCAATCCGATTAAAAGCATATCGATAAAAGATTTTCAGTGTAAAAGATTATTGAAACAATTCCGGAAGGTCCAGGCGGATTCTTGCCATCATGGCATCCCCACCCTTCTCGTTAGGATGATGATATACCTGCCATCCATAGCTTCCAGTATAGTCTTCCCAATACATCATGTCCTTGTTGACTTCCTTTCCATCACCCATGACCGAGGTCGCCCAGTCAAGCATGCATCCCTTGATGCCAAACTTTTTTCGAACCGAATCGATGAGCTGGTTCTCCTTTATCTGGGTTCCACTCTCATTGCTTGGAATGTTGTTGAGGATAGGGACTGCACCACATGAACGGATGTAATTGACGAGTTCCGTAAGTTTGGATTCAGTATTACCGCCATTGGTTCCGATGGTCACCATGACATATTTCGTCTTGATGAACGGCAGCTCGTTCTTGATGTATTCAAGGACCGTATCGATGGTTCCTCCGCCTCGGCCGCTGGACATGGCATTGCCGCCCAGCGCGCTGATAACCTGCTGAGTCCACGCCCTTTCAAAATCCTTGGCAGGGAAATAACCCTCAGGTTGAGTGATTGAGTCACCATAAAGCATCAGGAGAATGTCGTCCTTCAATGAGGAGACTGTCATGCGCCTGACAAGAAATGAGCTTCCGCTTTCCAGCACAAAGCAGTAATGATCAAAATGCATTCCAACTGAAAAGCCTTTCTGCAATGCGCCTTTCCCACATCCTCCTTCACCATCATGAACGGCAGAGACATCGACAGACTTGCCGGTAGATAGATCCTTCACAGAGAGGATAGACCTCTGATAGATGTGGGACACCTCCACGGCATAATCCTTTTCTCCTTCAAGGAATGGTACATCCTTTACAGTAGGAGTAGGAGAAGACATAATCCGAATCTGCCGTGAAGGGACATCGACGATAGCATTGAAGTCGCCTTCGCTACTCCTGAAGTTCATGACTGCGTCTGCTGAAGGCCTTACCTCATAACGGACGGTCCTCTCACCAAGTGCATAAAATCTGTCAAGTTTTACCAGCTTGCCCTTAGAGGAGACCAAGACTCCATCATCGGTGAAGGTTCCGGCCCCATTAAGCAAAAGGTCCGGCGCCTTTTCCTGGCTATTAGGTTTCACGTCATAGATGGAATATCCATCCACCTTGGACATCTCCTGGACGGTGACATTCACTGTAGAGACGACACCCTGACAGCTTGCCGTGATGACAGCTTTGCCAGGTGCGACAGCTTCGATGACTCCATCCTTGACGGTGGCAACGCCACCGTTGTCGGACATCCATTGGAAAGAAGGTGCCACAGCAGGAGTCGGGACAGCATATGCCTTGACGGTAACCTTGTCTCCGACCTGCATAGTCACATCTGACTTGCTCAGCTTGATTTCCTCAAGCTTGTAACCGCCTGGGGAGTCTTCACTGCCCGTGCATGATCCTGCTCCGGACACAAGCATCGAGAAGCACACGAATGCAGAGATTAAAGTCATGATTCTGTTCATATTCATAGATTTCATTTGCTCTTCACTGTAACTGAAGCCGTCTTTGATGAAAGGCCGTACTGATTAACGGTCTCTACAGAAAGGACAAACTTTGATTCCGGCTCATTCGTCATGATCAAGGTCATCCCGACAGGCTTCGCAGGAATGGCATTGTCACCATTGCGGTCAAATGCCTGGTATGTTCCTTCCTCTGGCACACGACGGACAAGCTTTCCATCAAGATAGATATTAAAGCATTCTATACCGGATTCAACGTCAGCTTCCGCATGCCATGTCAGCTTCACGCCTCCTGTGGAAAGACGAACTGCGGACAGGGCGTATGGCGCATCCGGCGGAGTGACATCTGCGACATCTCCCGTACGGACAAACTCCTGCCACTTCTCTGCGATTTCCTTGTCAAGGAAACGGCACATGGAAGACTTGTCTCCTTCATACTCGCTTTCCTTCACGATGCTGAGGGTCAGTGTGTCTGCAAGATAGCATCCAGACTTGTCGACATCGCGAAGACCGGAACGGGAAGTCAGTCTTCTCTTTATCGCAGACTCGAAGAATGGGATTGCGATGTGACGGACATTGCTGTAATTATGATTCTGTCCTTCATTGTAGGCAATGGCAACCGGAGCATTCTTTTTCCG
Organism: Candidatus Cryptobacteroides faecihippi; assembly: GCA_018066065.1. Lineage (GTDB taxonomy): Bacteria > Bacteroidota > Bacteroidia > Bacteroidales > UBA932 > Cryptobacteroides > Cryptobacteroides faecihippi. The sequence continues at coordinate 279 of JAGHSC010000283.1, read as the reverse complement.
GAGCTTTCCGAAAGTGTGAATCGCAGTGGCCTCACACAGACAGGAAGGAGCGTCATCCTTTCCAGCATGACGAAGCAGGAGAGGTACATTCTCAGCAGCTTCAGTGTAATCCCACTGAGGATCCCAGGCGGCCGAATAACATACTGCAGCCAGGATCTTCTCCGGGTAGTCACGAAGCATTCCGAGAACCCAATGTCCCCCACTGGAATGCCCGAACAGCAGCCATGGAACCTCAGCGAGTTCAGGGTGCTCTGTCTCGAGCCCAACGATGTCAAGGAT
>JAGHSC010000149.1 GCA_018066065.1 Candidatus Cryptobacteroides faecihippi | reverse complement strand
CGACAGGGGTGTCCTGAAGGCAGGTGCCTACGCCGACCTCGTGGTCGTGGACCCGGAGGAGGAGTTCACAGTCAAGGATGTGGCTTACAAGTGTGGCTGGAGTCCTTACGAAGGCGAGACTCTCAAGGGAGCAGTCAAGATGGTCTGGATCAACGGTGCACTTACAGTGAAAGACGGAGCATTCATTGCTGAACGCTCCGCCAAGGAATTGAATTTCAAGTAGTCTTACTTCAAGGTCTCGATGGCGACAGGTCCAAGGAGTCCGGAAGGACGCAGAGGTTCTGCCGCAGAGCGGAATGTCATCACGGTGTGAGAGTACTGTCCCGCATCGCCACGCTGGTCACCGATCATGCGGTTGACCCAGAGATTGGCGACGGTGACCTCCAGCTCGTTCTCCCCTTCCCTGACAGCTGAGGAGATGTCAACCTTCCAAGGTCGCTTCCAGACTATTCCGAGGTCCTTGCCGTTGAGCTTGACCTCGGCGATGTTGCAGACATTTCCAAGAGAGAGCAAGGTCTGCCCACCGATCTGCGAAGCCTCGACATTGATGGTCTTTGAATATGTGGCCGTGCCGGAGTAGTAGCGGATGGCAAGGTCATCACTCGCGCTCCAGTCTGCAAGCGACTCGAACACAGCTGATTCAGGAGCACCCATTCCCCAGTTGAAGGCAACGTTCCATGCACCCTCGACCGGAGTTGAAGTGACGGCAGGGACAGGAAGCTCTACGCTTTCAGCCGAAGCTTTCTTCCTGAAGACGACGAACAAGGCATCCTCCGGCTCGAAATGGAGCTTGACGATGGTCCTTCCGCCCTCAGTCCTGTAGGACGCCGGCTTGATCGTTGCGTCGACTGCATTCCAGACCTCAGGCTCAAGGCCGGTGACGTTGAACGAAGCCTCGATGTCCTCGACATTCCTGGTCCTGGAATCAAGCCAGTAGATGTGGACTCCGTCCACGAGACGATGGAGGAACATGTACTTCGAATTCCCGTTCGGCTTCGTCCATGAGACGTCCTGAGAGCAGCCCTCGGCACCGAGAGCAGCTGCCCTGTCGGACGCATACACGCGTCCCTTTCCATATTCAGTGACATCCTTTCCGCCCCAGAGCTGCGAGATGATGGATTCGAACTCGGAAGCATCGTCAGAAAGGCTAGGGGTGGCGACAGGTCTCTCTCCTACGATGTCTGCTCCCTCCCGCACAAGGCGCTGAAGAGCCTTTGCAACAGGCAGTGACATCATCCTGGCGTTCTCGCCCAGTGAGATGATCCTGTAGGATGCGCCCGATGGGGCAACGACCCTTCCGTCCTTGACCTTCAGGTCATTGATGATGCCGTCGGCATTGATGAAATCGAAGTTGAAGCCTTCCGGGACTTCAGGGAGACCATCACGGTAGAGCATCGTCACATTGTTGTCCTCACCGAAGTAGCAGAGCACATCAGCAACGAAACTTCCCTGCTGGAGAAGGAAGCAGCTTCGTGCCATGTAGCCCATCCACGCCTTGGCCTGCTCTGCCCAGGTGTCATGTCGGTTGAGCCACTGGCCGAACCAGTCAAGCGTCAGACCAGGCTTGAAATCATCAAGAGGCTGATGGGCGCTTTCATGGATGATGAAGCGGTTGAGGCCGTTGGCCATCAGCAGGTCTGCCCTCTCCTTCAAAATCTCCGGATAAGAGCCCCAGGCATCTCCGGCCTGGGTAAGTGACTCTGCAGCAACGTATTTCTTACCGTAAAGATGTGCAACGGAAGCAGACTCGCGGCAGTCTGCACCGGAAACGCCGATCGCAAGGATGTTGGACGGATCGCCGGTCCACATCGCGCACATCGGGATGGCAGCATTCTTCTTCACCCTCATTCCGTCAGCGATGAACGCGCGGACAAGTTCGTGGGATTCAGTGTAGCGCTCGAGGCCATGGGACTTGAGGATCTCCGTGAGAAGGTCGTAATGGTTGACTGCGGTCAGCTGGGCAATGGTCCTCCTGAAGTCCCAGAGGAACCTGTCGGAGCTCTCAGGAGATTCCACGACGTAGCCGGCGATTGCAGGGAGCCAAGCGTGAAGATCGTAACCACATTCCTTCTGGAAAGCCTCGAACATCTTCGGGGTCCAGTTGAGACATCCGGCCTCCCAGCTGTCAAACATCAGGTAATGGATGCCCTTGCGGCCCATAAGTCCACCGGCAGCATCCTTGTACATGGCGATGTACTGCTCGATGTAGTCCCTGACTGCATCAGGATCGAGCTTGTCGACCTCAAGGCCGGTGGCCTCAGGAGAGGCCGGGCTGTTCTGATGGCCGGTAAGGGAGTAGCCGAAACGCAGGATCTTCCAGTTTCCATCCTCTGGAGTCCACTCAAGATGGCCGTCTGCATCCATCTTCGCAGTCAGGTCGACGACGTCAGTGACGGCTGGGGCACCCTCGCAGGATGCTGAAGGAGATGAGTAGAGGTCTCCGGCCGGGAAGAATCCGGCCTTTTCGATGTAGCGTGAGACTCGAGGTGTTCCATAGAGATTGAATTCAGCCACAGGAAGACCGGCTGCAGTCGGTGCAGGTGTGCCGATACCTCTCTTGTTCGCAAGGGCGAAATAAGATGCAAGAGCTTCGGCCTGAGGCTTGACATTGAGACGGAAGTACCTGGCAGTCACCGGCTTGAATGACAGTGTCGAGATTCGGAAGACCTTGCCGGCAGCAGTAGTGATCGGCTGGTAGTCAACTCCGTCCTCACTGTACTCAAGCACACTGCCCTCATCGCCCTGGGAAAGTACCCTGGCGACAAAGTTGTCATAGACTCCGTACATGATGTCGGCTCCATAGACGGTCTGCGGCTCATCGAACTCGTAGGCGATCCATGCACCGTTCTCCGTGTAAGGAAGCTCGGTCACATCGGACATGCTGCCGTTGGTGAGCTGCTCAAGGGTGAATGATCCTCCGCTGGAAGTGACCTTCGGACAAAGCGATGCGAGCGAAGGTGACTTAACCTTCACTGCCACGACTGCGATGTCGTCATAGTACTCAGCATCAGAGGCTTCCTCGTCGCGTATGTCCTGGAACTTTCCGCTTACGACAGGAGGATGAGGCAAGACTCCGTCGAACTTCTGCCCGCCGACGGCATCGACCTCGCTCCAGACAATCTTCTTCATGGCATTCTCCGGCTTGACCCATGGTCCACCGGTCTCACTCCAGCCAGGAGATGCAGCCACAGCCGTCTCCATACCGTACTCTTCAGCCTTGGCAATGACAGTGCTGAAGATGTCCTTCCACTCGTCGGACATGTAGGTCACCCTGTGGTCAACGATCTGAGGGGTCGTCAGACCGGCGTCGAAGACATGGAAGCCTCCGATTCCGGCACGGCGCATCCACTCGATGTCCTTGAGGGCGCCGTCCTTTGTTATGTTTCCATTCATCCAATGCCACCAGACGCGTGGCTTGGCATCATCCGGAGGAGTCATGAACCCCTCCTCGAGCATGGCGGCAGTCCTTGCCGATGGGGTCTTTCTCTCCCCGCTGCATGCGTTCAGAACCATGATGGCAGCCAGCACAGTGGCAACAATCTCAATCTTTCTCATATTCATTCATTATGTCCGTCAATATTCAAGTGCGCCGAAGTACAGGTCGTGGCAGGTTTCCTTCGACACAGGAACGTGAGTGACCCTGTACTCGAACGAGATGTCCTCATCGAGGTTGCAGGCAAACAGGTCCGTCATCTGCGAAAGGTAGAGTCTTGCATATTTCCTTTCCTCGTCTTTCTGCAGGTCCATGATGAAGCGCACCGTGTCGGCGACCTCAGCCTCCCCAAGAGGGTCCTTGCAGAAGACATAGAGGCCGAACTGGGTGAAGTCTCCGTAGAAACCGGAAGAGACCTTCCGGACCTTGCTCCTTATTATGTCCTTCAATGGCTTTGCAGACTTCCAGTAGTCAAGCTCCAGCCCTCCGACATAGCGTCCTTCCTGAAGACCGTAGCCGTAGCCTGACTCAACGATCTTCTTCAGCTCCTCACGCTCGGAAACGCCTCGTACATAGATGCCTGCCATGCTCTTGAGCATCTGCTGCGCCGAAGCCTTGCCCCCTTCCATCGCCCTGGTGACCTCTATTCCCAAGGTCCTGCGGTCCTCACTCTGCAGGTCCGGGCGATCCTCATTGACGAGTCCGTCGAACTTGTGCCCAAGCAGGGTCTGGAGAGACAGCATAGCGTATCTCTCGAAGAAGCATGTGTCGTACTTTCGGAATGCCATGGTAAATCTCTAAGTCTCAGTCCTTGATGAACTTTGTGAACGGGAATTCCTTCTCAGCCTTCTTCTCCGCTTCCTTCTTCTTCAGCAAGGCGCCTCTGCGGCCTCTCGCCCTGCGAGGCTTCGGCACAGGCAGGTCATCGTGGCACGCCTGCGCCAGCTCGCACAGCCTGTGCGGATCCATCGACTCGTCGATCACGAAGAACTTCTTCGACCCAGGGAACAGTTCCTTCCTTTCCGCATCCGGGAGAAGGCTCTCGGCAGTCGGCCCTGGCTCAAAGAGAAACTCATTCTTGAATATGAACCCGAGCACCCTTCCCTGGAAATGGAGGACACATCCCCCGAACATGCGTCTGGCGGTCACATCAAGGTCGCCAAATTTTGAAAGGATGAAGTCGCAGTATGAAGAGTTGTCCGTCATAAGGACAAATATGCGAATTAATGAGGAAAAATGCTAAATTTGACACCATTATGGACAGAAGATCATTCATCAAGGCAGGTGCTGTCGCAACCGTGGCAGCAGGCATGGGAGTCGGACTCGACGCAAAGGGAAGAAAGGGAAAGAAGGCTGGAAAGGCAATCGAATCCGGAGTCACCAGGGACGTGGAAGCCTATGGCGGGCTCGAGATCAAGGAAATAACGATCAAGGCCGGAGCGAAGAAGCCATTCCAGATCCTTCACGTCTCCGATTCACATCTTTCATGCGCAGACAGCAGGGACGACCAGAGGAAGATCGACCTGGCTTCCAGGCGCTCAGCGGGCTGGCCGGATGCCGAGCGCAACTGGTTCGAGGCCATGAGATATGCCCAGGACAACGACATCCTTCTCGTTCACACCGGAGACCTCAACGATTTCGTTTCCGAGGCCAACCTGGACATCACCGCAAAGTCATTCAAGACCGTGGAGGCATTCTGCATCTGCGGCAACCATGAGTTCAGCAGGTATGTCGGTGAGGCAAAGGAGGATCACGAGTACAAGATGGGGTCGTTCGACAAGGTCCAGGCTGCCTTCCCGAATGGCTTCAATGTCTGTTCAAGGATAATCAACGGAGTCAACTTCGTGGCAATCGACGATGTGTACTACAACGTCACCAGGGAGCAGCATGAGCTTGTCAGGGCAGAGTTTGCGAAGGGGCTTCCTGTCATCATCATGTGCCACGTACCATTCTACACCCCGGATCTCTGCGAGAATGCCCTCAGCAGGATGAATGGCGTCTGCGCCTACGTTACCGGGGCTCCGCTGGAGATCACATCGACATTCCAGACCGATCCTTCCCTTCCGGAAGAGCTGCAGTGGAAGAACCGCTCGGTCCAGCAGAAAGCCGACCAGGCGACACTCGATTTCCTCGCATGGCTGAAGGAACAGAGTCTCCTTAAGGGAATCCTCTGCGGTCACCTGCACTATTTCTACGAAGGGCCATTCTCCCCTACCGCCAACCAGTACGTCAGCGGCGCCGGCTACAAGGGCCAGGTGCAGCTTGTCACGATACGGTAGGATTGCAGAAAACTGCTGACTGGAACTATTCGAGGACCATCCTGAACTGGTCGCAGGCACCTGTCCTGTGAGCAAGATGCCTTGTAGTCGGGGAGATGCCGAACAGTGGTGAGTAGGTCTTTACCTGCACGGTCTTTCCATCCGGAAGGAACTCAAGGATCCTGAGCCATCCATCGCCTCCGTTGCCTTCCCAGCCGCCACCGACGATCTGGACATTGAACATCATCTGGCAGACTGTGCGTCCTGCAGAATTCTTATCCTCACGATACGCGACGGAATCCTCAAACTCACCTGGCCTTCCGGTGTGGCCGCAGATGACACAGACTATGTTGGAGCTTGGATAGATCAGCTTGTCCCAGACCCCCTTGCCCCAGTTGCGTGGAGAAATCAGATAAGGTTCATTGTCAGTTCTTTCCGCAGTTCTCTCACGAAGGAAGGAATGAGTGATGAAGATCACTTTGTGATCCTTGTAGGCATCGCTTGCACACAGGTTCCTGGCCCACTCGAGAACTTCATCCCTTGGGGCAAACTCACTGCAGATCACAAGAAGCTTTCCCCAATGCTCATCCTCAAACTCGAAAGCTGCATTCTCAAGGGAGGAGACGCCGTCACGGTTCTTGAAATCAGACACCAGGCATTCATTCCACTTGCTGTTCCTCTCCACAGGGAAATATTCAGGGAAATGCGTACTGCCGTTCTCGGAATGGCGGTAGCCATACTCGTGGTTGCCACAGCTGATGATGTACGGGACCTTGCCATCAAGCCTGGCGAACGAGCGAGATGCAGACTCCCACATCTGACGGCTGGTCTGGTTCAGCATCCTCCTGTCCAGCGTGATGTTGTCATTCTGCTCAACAATGTCACCGGTGCAGAGCACAGCCTTGATATTCAGATTGTCGACATTGTCGGCAGTCCAGAGTGTCGTCAATTCGAAGATAGGCTGGTTGATGTCATATTTCGTGTAACCCTGTGGATCGCCGTACAGGATCATCGAAAATGATTCCGGGTTGTCCAGATGCTGTCGGTCCGCCCTGTCCTGTCCCATGAGGATCACCGGGCAAAGCAATGTTGCAAGAAAGAATAATCTTCTCATTTTCAGTAGTTTCTAATGATTATTTGTCGTTCAGGAGCCTGAGGGAGATTCTGTTGCGTTCAAGGTCCACATTCAGGACGCTGACCTTGACATTCTGGTGAAGCTTGACTTTCTGTCCCTTCATCTGGGAGACATGGATGAGTCCGTTCTCATGGATTCCGATGTCGACGAAGGCACCGAAGGCGGTGACATTGGTCACTATGCCAGGAAGTTCCATTCCTGGCTTGAGGTCGTCGATTTCATGGATGTCGTCCGCAAAGCTGAATTCCTGAGCAGTCTGGCGCGGGTCAAGTCCCGGCTTCGCAAGTTCCTTGAGAATGTCGTTGATCGTAGGGAGACCGAATTCGCCCTCGACATACCCTGCAGGGTCGATCTTCCCGATAAGTTCCTCATTGCGTACAAGTTCCCTTGCTGTGACACCGAGGTCGGCGGCCATCCTGTCAACGATGTGGTAACACTCTGGATGGACGGCGGAATTATCAAGCGGATTCTCTGCATCGTGGATCCTGAGGAAGCCGGCGCACTGTTCAAAGGCCTTCGGTCCAAGCTTCGGGACATCACGGAGCTGCTTCCTGGAAGTGAATCCTCCCACGGAAGACCTGAAAT
>JAGHSC010000192.1 GCA_018066065.1 Candidatus Cryptobacteroides faecihippi | reverse complement strand
GTCATCAAGAACCTCCTCGACAAGGTTGACGACCTCATCATCGGTGGTGGTATGGGTTACACCTTCATCAAGGCACAGGGCGGAAAGATCGGTATGTCCCTCCACGAGGACGAGCTCATCCCTGATGCACTCGAGGTAATGGCAGCAGCAAAGGAGAAGGGTGTAAACCTTTCACTCTCTGTCGCTACCGTCTGCGGTCAGGAGTTCAGCAACGACACTCCTAGGAAGGAATTCGACATCTTCAACATTCCTGATGACTGGGAGGGTATGGACGCAGCTCCAGAGTCTCTCGAGAACTGGAAGAAGATCATCCTCTCTTCCAAGACCATCCTTTGGAACGGTCCTGTGGGTGTCTTCGAGCTCCCTAACTTCGCAAAGGGTACCGAGGCCATCGCTACCTATGTCGCCGAGGCAACCGAGGCTGGTGCATATTCACTCGTCGGCGGTGGTGACTCTGTCGCAGCCGTTACCAAGATGGGCTTCGCCAACAAGGTAAGCTACGTCAGCACCGGTGGTGGTGCCATGCTCGAGGCAATCGAGGGCAAGACACTTCCAGGCGTCGCTGCAATCGAGGCATAATTCAAGGAACAGGATCATTGCAAGGCCATGATTGATTTTCTCGCTGTCAACTGGAACGTAAGTCCCGAGATCTTCAGGATCGGATCGTTCGCCGTCAGGTGGTACGGACTCCTCTTTGTGTCCGGATTCATCCTGGGATACTGGATCTTTACAAAGTTCTTCGACAGGGAAGGCCTTGACAAGACGATCCTCGACCCTCTTCTCTACACATTGCTCCTGGGCACGCTCGTCGGAGCGCGCCTGGGGCATTGTATTTTCTACCAGCCGGGTTACTATTTCGGGTCCTGGAAGGGATTCTGGGAAGTGTTCCAGGTCTGGAAAGGCGGTCTTGCCAGCCATGGCGGAACGATCATGCTGTTCTTCTGCATGATGTGGTTCGCCAGGAAGTACGGCAGGAAGCATCATTTCGATTTTGTGTGGATCCTTGACCATCTCTGCATCGCAGTGGCCTTCGCGGCTACTTTCATCAGGCTTGGAAATCTCTTCAATTCAGAGATTTACGGTGATGTCACCAGTCTTCCTTGGGGCTTCATCTTCGAGCGCAGGGGAGAGACGCTGCCGAAGCATCCTACGCAGATCTACGAGGCTTTGAGCTACTTCATCCTCGGTCTCGGCCTGGTCTGGCTCTATGTCAAGAAGCTGGACAAGGTCTACCGCGGAACCTTCATCGGCATCTTCTTCATCGTGTGCTTCGGCATGCGCTTCATCATCGAGTTCATCAAGGAACCTCAGGTCGAGTTCGAGGAGGCGATGGCTCTCGACATGGGCCAGATCCTCAGCATACCATTCGTGCTCCTGGGCATAGGATTCCTTGTCTACGCCTTTGTCAAGAAGATTCCGGCAAGGTCCATCAAGCCTGAACCGAAGGTGGTGAAGGCTGAACCGACCCATTACGCCAAAAGTCTCAGCAAGTGATGGTAAAGGCAATCTTCTTCGATGTCGATGGAACTCTGGTAAGCTTCAAGACCCATCGGATGTCGGCTGAAGTTGAAAATGCGCTTCGCACCCTGCAGGATAGGGGTGTGAAGCTTTTTGTTTCCACAGGGCGCACTGCCCTGGCGATGGAAAATGTAAAGGATTATCCGTTCGATGGCTACATCACGATGAATGGCGCCCTGACCATGATCGGGGACGAGGTCATCGACAGCCATCCGCTCCCGCGGGAGGTGACTTCGAAGGTGGCTGAGTTGTGCCGCACCGAGCATATTTCCTGCTGGGCCTTCGCGGACACGCTTGTCTGCCTGAACTTCGAAAGTGACCAGACTCGCGAGGTCTCCGAGCAGCTTCAGCTCCGTCCGGAGGTGTTCATGGGCATGGATGAGGTAGCGGCGGAACATCAGATCTTCGAGTACACGATCTATGTCTCCAAGGAACAGGAGGACAACCTTCTCCGCCCTGCCCTCAAGGGTGTTGAATATCCAAGATGGCACCCTTATTTCGCAGACATCATCACCGAGGGACTTTCCAAGGCCTATGGCATGGAGAAGGTTCTTTCCCGCCTTGGGATCACCGTCGATGAGTGCATGGCTTTCGGCGATGGAGGCAATGACATCCCCATGCTTGAATATGCCGGGACGGGGGTGGCCATGGGGAACTCTTCGGAGGATGTCAAGGCCTCGGCTGACTATGTGACATGCTCCGTTGACGAGGATGGCGTGGTTGCGGCGCTGCGTCATTTTGGAGTTCTCTAGGAAACCTGGAAATTTTTTAAGTTTCCAAGTTGCCGTCTTAATTGATTGAAGGGTAGTGTGTTATTGATGAATCCTAAAACGGTTTGACTAAAAAAGAATAAAAGCTGCCTTGGAAGACCATGCGTTTGGCTTGACCTTTGCAGCCGTTTCCGGCCGTATGGAAAACTTGACAGAACCGATCAGAGAAAAGATCAAGCTTGCAGCCGACGCCCTTTTTCTTGAAGAGGGTGTGAGGGAGGTGTCTATCGACGACATCTGCCGTGTGCTGTGTATCTCCAAGAAGACCTTCTACAGGCATTATCCGCAGAAGGAGGACCTGATCGAGGATGTGCTCTCGATGCGTGCCTCCCGCAGGGATGCTGAATTCTGCCAGCTGAACCGTGGCAAGAGCACGGTGGAGCTGATTGTCTCCACCTTTGACATGCTTGGGAAGAAGAAGAACTATGAGAAGGAAAGGCGTGACATGTCCGACGTCCGCAAGTACTATCCTGAAACCTTCTCCAGGTTCATGGCCCACAAGGCAGAAGCTGCCAGGGAAAAGTTCATCGAGGGATGCGAGCGCGGCAAGGCTTCCGGCGTTGTAAGGGAGGACCTCGATGCAGACACGATGCTCCTTCTCCTCACCTTTATCCATAATGGAATCGTCAGCTATGTGAGGGGAGACATCTGCTATCCTGTCAGGAAGATTCCATTCAAGTCCATCGCGTCGACCTTCGAGGAAATATTCGTAAGGTCTGTCCTTTCCGAGAAGGGGATGGAAGAGTACAGACAATTGAAGATGAAAGATAACAAGAAAAAGAATGAACAAGACAAGTAGAATCATCAGTGCTTTCCTCGCTGTGGGCCTGTTCATGGCTCCGGTCGAGGCGGATGCGCAGTATGCCGGCGGCGCTGCGCCTGAGGACACCTCGACGGTTGTCCTCACTCTGGATGACGCGTTGAGGATTGCCTTGAGCGAGAATGTCTCTGTCAAGGTGGCCGACAAGGAAATCCAGCGTTCTGAATATGCAAGGAAGGGCTCCTACGCCTCATTGCTCCCACAGATCGATGGATCCGGAGCCTACCAGAGAACCATCAAGAAGCAGATCATGTACATGGACACCGACAGCGGTAAGGATGGAGAGGAAGGCGGAGGCTCCATGGGAATGTTCGGATCGCTCATGCCTTTCCTCCAGAGGATCGGTGAGCTGTCTGCGGCTGCAGGCATGCCACCTGTGTCTATGGAAAGCAACACCGATTCCGGTGCCGGCTCGGGAGGATTCGCAGTCGGCCGCTGGAACACCTACAACTACGGTATCTCTGCTTCCATGCCGCTCATCAACTTCCAGCTCTGGGAAAGCCTGAAGATTTCCGGCCAGAGTGTCGACCTCGCCGTCGAGAAGGCCAGGTCCTCAAGGCTCGAGATGGTCACCCAGGTCAAGCAGGCCTACTATGCCGTTCTTCTTGCGAAGGAGGCTTTCGAGGTCTACAGGAGCGTCTACGAGAATGCAGTGGAGAACTTCACAAACACCGAGAAGAAGTACTATGCCCAGAAGGCTTCCGAGCTTGACCTTCTCAGGTCCAAGGCCAATGTGGCAAATGCAGTCCCTAATGTCTACAATGCGGAAAGTTCCGTCATCCTTGCCCTCTGGCAGCTGAAGGCTGTCATGGGTCTCGACCTTGACAGGAAGATCGATGTCGCCGGTGCCCTGGATGACTATTCAAAGGAAATGTTCAGGGACATCCATGAGAATGAGGATCCTTCCCTCGAGAACAACTCGACCATGCGCCAGCTCGCCATCCAGGCCGAGCAGCTGGCTTCCACCGTCAGGCTCCAGAAGGCAGCCTATCTGCCTAGCCTCGGCGCCGCATTCAGCTACAGCATGATCGCGATGACCAACGACTTCAAGTTCAGCCAGTACCAGTGGTCACCATACTCCTACGTAGGCCTGAGCCTTTCCATCCCTATCTTCTCCGGTGGAAAGCGTCTCAACGAGGTCCGTCAGGCAAAGGTCCAGGCTGCCGAGCTCGACCTTCAGAGAGTCGACACCGAGAGACAGCTCAGGATTGCGATCCGCCAGTACCTCAACACCATGGAGACCAACATGAACAGCTACTATTCAGCTGCTGAGGCTGTCGGACTTGCCCAGAAGGCCTATGACATCGCGACCAAGTCGTTCAATGTCGGAAAGAGCACTCTGACCGACCTCAATGATGCCCAGCTTTCCCTGACGCAGGCAAGGCTCAGCCAGAGCCAGGCTGTCTACAACTTTGTGGTGGCAAAGTCCAACCTCGAGAAGACAATCGGCTGCGACTTTGAGGAATAGACCATCCTTAGGGAATTGATTTTTAACAGGATAATAAAACAGTAAAAGATATGAACAGAATCATCAGGAATGCATTCCTCGCTGGAGCCGCACTTTCTCTCGTGGCTTGCGGAGGTGGAAAGAAGACAGAAGAGGCTCAGGTTGCCGCTCCTGCCGAGGCTCAGGCTACCTTGATCGCAGCCCAGCCTGCAGTCATGGCGGAAGCCCCTCAGATTGAGACCTACACATCGACGGTCCAGGCTTTCGCCGTCAATAACATCGCTCCTCAGACCGGAGGCAGGATCGAATCCATCAAGGTTGATGTCGGAAGCTTCGTCTCCAAGGGACAGCTTCTCGCTACCATGGATGCTGCACAGCTCGACCAGGCTCATCTCAAGCTCGTCAACGATTCGACCGAGCTCAGCCGTCTCAAGACCCTCTTCGAGGAAGGCGGTGTCTCCAAGTCTGACTACGATGCTGTCGAGATGGCCTACAAGGTAAGCCGCAGGTCCTACAACAACCTCCTCGAGAATGCCTACCTCACCTCTCCTATCTCAGGTGTCGTCACTGCAAGGAACTATGACAAGGGTGACATGTATGCCGGCACGCCGATCTTCGTCGTCCAGCAGATCACTCCGGTCAAGCTCCTGGTAGGCGTCTCCGAGTCTGACTATACCAAGGTGAAGATCGGAAACACCGTTGCAATCACCGCTGACGCCCTTCCAGGCAAGTCCTTCACCGGCAGGATCAACAAGATCTATCCTACCATGGACCCGGTTTCCCACACTTTCGTGACAGAGGTTCTCGTACCGAATGCCGACAGGGTTCTCCGTCCGGGCATGTTCGCAAGGACCACTATCGAGTTCGGCGTAAACAACAGCATCATCGTGCCTGATGAGGCAATCGTGAAGATGCAGGGCTCCGGTCAGAAGTGTGTCTATGTTGTCAAGGACGATGGCACCGTCAAGCTCACGCTTGTCACCGTCGGCCGTCATTCCGGCACCAGCTATGAGATCCTCGAGGGTCTCGACGAGGGCGACCTGGTCGCAACCAAGGGTAGCTCAAGCCTCAAGGATGGAGCCAAGGTCACTGTTTCTGAAAATCGATAGGAGGTTCGGATCATGAGCATCTACAGAAGCGCGGTGAACAACCCGGTCACGACTTTGCTGATTTTCCTGGCATTCGCGATCTTTGGTGTGTTCTCGCTGGTCAACACTTCGATAGCCCAGTTCCCGGACTTCGATGCCAATGTCGTGATGGTCATGTCGTCCTACCCGGGCGCCAGCGCATCCGACGTCGAGAACAACCTTACAAAGCTCCTTGAGAACACCCTCAACGGTGTCGCCAACCTGAAGAACCTTTCTTCAAGGTCCAAGGAGAACACCTCCATCATCATCCTTGAATTCGAGTACGGTACGGACATCGACGATGCCTGCAATGACATCCGAGACAAGCTGGACCTTGTCAACACGGCGCTCCCTGACGGAGCTTCAGTCCCTGTACTCTTCAAGTTCGGCATGGATGACATGCCTGTCCTCATCCTTTCGGCTACTGCGGACCAGAGCATCTCCGGTCTCGACAAGATCCTGGATGACAAGCTCGTCACTCCTCTGGGCCGTGTCAACGGTGTCGGTACCATTTCCGTCTCCGGTGCCCCTGCCAGGGAGATATTCGTCTACTGCGACCCTAACAAGCTTGCTTCCTATGGCCTGAGCATTGCCGGTATCTCACAGATCATCGCTGCCGAGAACAGGAATGTCCCTTCAGGAAACATCGACATCGGTAACGAGACTTTCACTCTCCGCGTCGAGAAGGAGTTCAAGGATCCGTCCGAACTCTATGACGTCGTCCTCTCGTCCAGGAACGGTCAGATCGTCTACCTGAGGGATGTCGCAACCATCATCGATGGCCAGGAGGAGAAGACCGAGGAGTCTTTCACCAACGGTGTCCGTTCCGCAATGATCGCTGTGCAGAAACAGTCAGGTGCGAACACGGTCAACGTCATCAAGAGCGCAAAGAAGAAGCTTAAGGCCATCGAGCCTTCGCTCCCTTCCGATGTCAAGGTCTCCGTCGTCGTCGATGGATCCGAGAACATCATCAACAGTATCAACTCACTCAAGGAAACCATCGCGATCACCCTCCTGGTGGTCATGCTCGTGGTCTTCATATTCCTTGGCAGGTGGAGAGCTACATTCATCATCGTGCTTTCCATCCCTATTGCCCTCCTGGGCTCCCTTGTCTACCTCTATGCGACGGGCAACACCTTGAACATCATCTCAATGTCGGCGCTCTCCATCGCAATCGGCATGGTCGTGGATGATGCGATCGTGGTCCTCGAGAACATCTCCACGCATCTGGAGAGGGGAGAGAAGCCGAAGGAGGCAGCCGTCCACGGAACTTCCGAGGTGGGTATCTCCGTCATCGCATCGACCCTGACCATGCTCTGCGTGTTCCTTCCTCTCACCATGGTTTCCGGTATGGCTGGAATCATGTTCAAGCAGCTTGGATGGATCGTCAGCATCATCATGATCATCTCGACGACAGCGGCGCTTACCCCCGTGCCTATGCTCTGCTCGCTCTTCCTGAACAACAAGCACAAGACCGGAAAGCTGTACACGGCCTTCTTCACACCGATCGACAGGGCTCTCAACTGGATCTCCGAGGTCTATGCCAAAGTCATTGCATGGGCTGTCGTCCACCGCAAGACCGTCGTGTTCTCGGCACTTGCGATCTTCGTCGCCGTCATCGCCATCTTCGGCCCTGGCATGAAGACGGAGTACTTCCCGAATTCCGACTCCGGACGTCTCTCCGTCAGCATCACGCTCCCGGTCAGCACCGAACAGACTGTCACCGCCGAGTTCGCAAGGAACTTCGCCGAGAGGCTCAAGCAGGAAATCCCTGAGATCAAGGTACTTCAGTACCGCTACGGTACCCCTAGCTCAAGCAATGTCTGGGGAAGCATGCAGAACAACGGCTCCTACATCATCTCGATGAATGTCAACCTTGGTTCCATGGAGAACCGTGAGCGCTCTGCATCGGAGATCGCCGACATCATCCACAAGGACCTGAGAGAGTACCCGGAAGTCAAGAAGGGTACTGTCTCCGAGGGTATGGGCGGCATCGGTGGTGCTTCATCCGTGACCCTCGAGATCTATGGCTACGACTTCGATGAGACCGACCGTGTCGCTTCTGCGATCAAGAACGGCATGCTCGCCAATGAGAACTTCACCCAGGTCGTTCTCAGCCGTGATGACTACACTCCTGAGTATCAGGTCGATTTCGACAGGACCAAGCTTGCCCTCAATGGACTCAACTCAACCACTGCGGCTGCCGGCTTCAGTGCTGCGATGAGTGGCTCCGTCGCCTCGCTCTACCGTGAGGAAGGTGAGGAGTACAACATCCGTGTGATCTACGACAAGCATTTCCGCTCAAGTGTACAGGACATCGAGAACATCATCCTCTACACACCGACCGGATCTTCCGTCAAGGTCAAGGAAGTCGGTACGGTCGTCGAATCCAAGGTGCCTCCTACGATCGAGAGAAAGAACCGTGAAAGGTACATCACCGTGACCGGTATCGTCTCCAGGGGCCACGCCCTCAGCGAGGCTGTCGAGGCAACAAACAGCATCATAGCTGCTACCGACATCCCTAACAACATCTCCACGGAGATTTCCGGTGACTTCGAGGAGCAGCAGAAGATGTTCAGGAACCTCATCATGCTCATGGCTCTCATCATCATCCTTGTCTACATGGTGATGGCATCCCAGTTCGAGTCCTACATGAGTCCGTTCGTGATCATGTTCTCAGTGCCGTTCGCATTCGTGGGCGTGTTCCTCGGACTCGGCATAACCGGTACGGCAATGGGAGTCATGGCGATGATCGGCATCATCATCCTTCTCGGTATCGTCGTGAAGAACGGTATCGTGCTCATCGACTACACAATCCTCATGAGGGAACGCGGAATGAGTGCGGTAGAGGCATCCATCACGGCTGCCAGAAGCCGTCTGCGTCCTATTCTCATGACCACCCTCACCACCGTCCTCGGTATGCTTCCGATGGCTCTGGGACGTGGAGAAGGCTCGGAACTCTGGCGCTCGCTCGGTATGACGGTCTGCTGGGGTCTTACATTCTCGACACTCATCACGCTTGTCCTGATCCCGTCTGTCTACTGTATCTTCGCCACCCGCGAGGAAAGGAAGAAGGCACGCAAGGCAAATGGTGCAACCGTTAAAGCATAATCAACATGAAAGCGATATTCGTAGCATACAACCAGGCCTATGGCGATGAAATCGTCGAGCTCCTCGACGAATTCGGACAGAGAGGCTTCACACAGTGGCAGGACATCCAGGGCCGAGGCGGCGTGGATGGAGAGCCTCACTATGGCAACCATGCGTGGCCGACCCAGAACTACGCCATGCTTGCCATCGTACCCGATGACAAGGCCCAGGACCTTCTCAAGGCCCTCAGGGAAAAGGATGAGGCTTATCCTGATCTCGGTCTCAGGGCTTTCTCATGGAACATCGAACAGGCCATCTGACCTGTTTGATTAAGTCAACGGAATTGTTATCTTTGTGTCTGGAACGGGAGGGTCTCCCGTTCCGGACATTTTTCTTCTAAACAGCTATCAGATATGGAACTTACAGCTACTCCTGAGAATTTCGCCGGCATTCTCTCCGGCAATACTGTCGTCATGGTGGATTTCTGGGCAACATGGTGCGGACCATGCCGCGCACTTGCTCCAACTGTGGAAGCAATCGCTTCTGAATATGAAGGCAAGGCTGCCGTCGTCAAGTGCAATGTCGACGAATGCGAAGACATCGCAGTCGAGTACGGCATCAGGAACATCCCGACTCTCATCTTCATCAAGAACGGCGAACTCGCAGACAGGCTCGTTGGCAATGTGACCAAGGCAGAGATCGCAGCGAAGCTTGATTCACTCATCTAGACTGACAGGCAGAATGAAGCGTGCAATCATCGCATTCGTGGTGCTGATGACGTCGCTCTCCGCAACGTCTGCCTTCGCCGGCGGCTATGGCTCTTCAAGGATGGGCATCATGGCCGGAATCACTTCATCCACAGCCAACCTCAGAGCATTCGACTCGAAAAATGTCTCGATGTACCATGTGGGCCTGACTGGGGAACTTCCTCTCGGACTTGGATTCTCGATCCAGCCATCGCTTCTCTATCAGGTCAAGGGCGTAAGCCTCGACCAGATGAGTGCGTCCCTCCCACTGTCACCGGGCGCTCCAGGCTCGAATCCGCTCTTCACCGTGACGGACGGTCTTTCCGAGAAGTTCGATGCATCTGTGGGCTACGTCGAGATCCCTCTGCAGATCCAGTGGGGACCGGACCTCCTGCTTTTCCGTCCTTATGTGCTTGCGGAACCATTCGTGGGCTATCGCATCAACTACAAGACTGATGCTCCGATCGGCCAGACGGATTTCGGCGAGGCGCTGAAGAAGGTTGAGTATGGCCTTGGAGTCGGAGCAGGCATCGACGTCTGGAAGCTCCAGCTTTCGGCCAAGTGGTTCTGGAACTTCGGAGGCCTCTACAACAGCAACACAGCTGCCACTTTGGACACGATCAAATCCATGGACAACTTCCATGGAGTCGTGGTCTCTCTTTCCCTCTTCCTCTAACCGGACTGATGATGGAAGAAAGGAAGGTTGTCTTTTACTGCTCAGCGAGCTACGACATAGATCCCAAGTACAATGAGGCCGCCCGTGAAGTCACGCGTGCGGTTTGCTCGCTTGGCTGGACCATCGTGTCCGGCGGTACCGTTAAGGGTACGATGGGAGTGGTCGCCGACACTGTCGTTGAATGTGGGGGAAAGCACATCGGGATCCTGCCGAGATTCATGGAGAAACTCGAATGCGCAGGACTCGCCGAGGTTGTCTGGGCCGAGAACATGGACGAGCGCAAGTCCCTTCTCCGCAAGGGGACCAAGGCCGCCGTTGCCCTTCCGGGCGGGATCGGTACGCTCGACGAACTGATCGGAACTCTCACCGAGATCAAGCTGAACCAGTATGACGGCAGGCTGTACGCTCTCGATGTGGATGGTTTCTACACTCCGCTCAAGTCTCTTCTGGACCATTATGTCTCGACCGGCATGCTGGATTCCAGGTCAAGGGAACTGATCGAATTCCCCAAGACCGCGGAGGAATTGATTGAACGCCTGAAGTCATTGTGATGAAACTTAACGAGCTCAGGACTTTTCTTGGACGCGACTGGGATGAGACGGCCGCTTTCATCCGTTCTTCCCTGAAGTCGGACATCGATCTGCTCAATGTCACCAACGAGGCGATCCTTTCCAACTCCGGGAAGCAGCTTCGCCCGATTCTCTCGCTCCTGATTGCCAGGGCATGCTCCGGAAAGGGCGCAACGATGGACTCCATCCGCTTTGCTGCTGCGTCGGAGCTTCTCCACAATGCGACACTCCTTCACGATGATGTCGCTGACGAGAGCAAGGAGAGGAGGGGAATGCCGACCGTGATGTCCCTGCTGGGCGGTCCTGCTTCAGTCCTGATCGGAGATTTCTGGCTCGTAAGGGCCGTGGATGCCATCCTGTCGGCGGATTCCGGTACCGGTCGCGTGATAAGGGTCTTCTCCAAGACTCTCTCCGATCTTGCCGAGGGTGAGATGCTCCAGCTTCAGAAGGCTGGCACGGGAGACACCGATGAGGCAGACTACTACAGGATCATCTACTCCAAGACCGCATCCCTCTTCGAGGCAGCTGCCGAGTCGGCCGCCATCTCTGTCGGTGCGGGTGAGGAAATGCTGCAGGCTGTCAGGAAGTATGCAGTCGAGATAGGGCTGGCTTTCCAGATCAAGGATGACATGTTCGACTATTCAATGACGTCCGATTCGATCGGCAAGCCTGTCGGGATCGACCTTGACGAGCAGAAGATCACCATGCCTCTGCTCGGCGCCCTGGCTTCCGCCACACCGGAGGAGGCTCGGGAAATCCGCAGGAAGGTGGCATCCATCCATGAGACCCCGTCCTACAAGGATGAGATCCGCAGCTTCGTGCTTGAGAAGGATGGCCTTGCCTATGCGTGCCGGAAGATGGAAGGACATGTCTCGGATGCGGTGAAGGCAATCTCCGTACTGCCGGATTCTGAAGAAAGGGACTATCTTGTGAAGATAGCTGAATACATTGCAGTCAGGAACAGATGACACTGGATGGAATCATAGGAAATCAGGATGCCGTCAGGGCTCTCAAGGGAATGGTCTCCTCAGGCCGTATCCCGCATGCCATGATGCTCTACGAGAATGATGGATGCGGTGCGATGGCCATCGTGCTCGCCTTCCTCAGCGAGGTCTTCTGCGACGAGCACAAGGTCTCTTCACTGATCCATCCGGATGTGCACTATGTCTATCCTGTCGCGAATGGCTCGAAGGTGAACGAGAAGGTCGACAACCTCAGGGCAGAGCTCTTCCTGAGCTACTGGCGCGGTCTCATCGCGTCGAATCCCTATGCACTGGAGTCCGAGGTCAGTTCCGCTTTCGGAATCGAAGGCAAGCAGGCCGGGATCAACAACGCGGAGGCGAAGGAGATCCTCGAGACCATCTACCTCTCATCCGTCGAGGGAGGTTACAAGGCCGTTGTGGTCTACCTTCCGGAGAAGATGAATGTAGCATCTGCCAACAGGCTTCTCAAGGCCATAGAGGAACCGCCGGAGAAGACTCTCTTCATCATGGTTACCCATGCACCGGAGAAGGTCATGCAGACAATCTCCTCAAGGTGCCAGGCGATCAGGGTGCTTCCGAACACCAAGGAAGAGATCGAGACAGCCCTTGTCACTCGCTTTGGAAAGAGTGCCGACGAGGCCAGGCAGGCGGCTCTGTCAGCCGGAGGCAGCCTGGGCATCGCCCTGCATGGCCTGGGAGACATGGAAGACAGCCGCGAGCAGCAGGAGATGTTCAGGACGCTTATGGATGCCCTTGTCAGAAGGGACCTGACAGCAGTCCTTGACTGCGGCGATGCCATGGCATCCCTCTCCTCGCGTGAGAAGCAGAAAGCTTTTTGTAAATTTGCAGGCGAATGCCTGAGAAACATATTCCTCGTCCAGCAGGGACTCCAGCATCTTGCAGGAATATCCACGGACGGGATGGCGTACTACTCTTCGCTGGCCAGGAGCTGCAGGAAGACATTCCCAAGGCTCGCAATCGGCTGCCTGGACAGGGCCTCGATGCTGATTGACAGGAATGTCAACCAGAAGATCCTGTTCTGCGACATGGTTGGACGCCTGTACCTTAATTTTTGATGAAAGATGAACAATAATGTAGATAATGAGACGATCCGCTTCGACTGCAACCGAGGCTGTGCCGTCACCCAGGATCCCGAGACAGGAGCCACGGATTGCAGCTACCGCCTTGGATGCTGCAAGCTTGCGGACTTCAACTGGCTTCAGGGTGTCCAGCAGGAGCAGTTCAAGGACCTGTTCGAAGTACGTTTCAAGAACACCAGGAAGGGTATCTATGTCAATGCATCCGGTCAGGGAATCAAGACCGGCGCCCTCGTGATCGTGGAAGCTGCAAGCGGCCATGATCTTGGAATAGTCACTCTGGAAGGACCGATGGTCGGCCGCCAGATGAAGTGCCGCGGCATCGACCCGGACAGCGACCAGATCAAGAAGATCTACCGCAGGGCCAAGCCTTTCGACATCGAGAAGTGGCAGGAGGCGATCGCAAGGGAGAATGACACGATGATCCAGGCCCGCAGGATAGCTGCCGAGCTTGGACTCGACATGAAGATCGGTGACGTCGAGTTCCAGGGAGATGGAACCAAGGCCATCTTCTACTACATCGCAGACGGCCGTGTGGACTTCCGCCAGCTCATCAAGGTCTATGCTGAGGAATTCAGGATCAGGATCGAGATGAAGCAGATCGGCGCCCGCCAGGCGGCCGGCCTCATCGGCGGCCTTGGAATCTGCGGAAGGGAACTCTGCTGCGCGAAGTACATCACCAACTTCCAGTCGATCTCTACCTCTGCTGCCCGTGTGCAGGACCTTTCCCTCAACCCTCAGAAGCTGGCAGGCCAGTGCGGCAAGCTCAAGTGCTGCCTCAACTACGAGGTCGCCAACTACGTGGATGCCCTCTCCAGGATACCTAAGGTTACGGAACCTCTTGAGTTCGAGGATGGCTTTGCCTACCTGATGAAGACCGACATCCTTCAGGAGATCATGTATTTCTCCTACGAGAAGGGTTCTCTTGCCAATCTCTATCCTCTCACTGCCGAGGAAGTCCGTGAGATCATCATGATGAACCGCAACGGCGAGAGACCGGAGTCCCTCAAGGTCGAGATCGTCCCTGACGGACCTCAGTTCATCTCGGCAGTCGGCGATGACAGCATCACCAGGTTCGACAGGCCAAAGAAGTCGAAGAGCCGCAGCCGCGGCCGCGGCCGTGGCCGTGATGACCGCAGGCACCAGGATGGCGACCAGCCTAAGGCTCAGCCTGAGACCAAGCCTAAGGCTCAGTCCGAGGCCAAGCCTAAATCCCAGCCTCAGCCGAAGCCTGAACGCTCTGCAGATGAGCCGGGAACTGAAAGAAGAGAGGAGAGAAGAGGCGACAGGAGGGACAGGCGCAACAACCACAGGCGCGGCCCAAGGAAGCCTCAGGAGAAACCTGAACAGTAAGGGATCATCGATGAAGGCTGCTCTCAAATCGGTCGTGGTGGCTCTGGCGTTGCTTTCGGGCTGTGCCAGGCCTTCTTCGATAGAGCCTTTCATCCCGCGGGAAAAGTCTGAGTACGGGGACACATATTCATTCAACCTGGACCTGGCTGACAGTACCGTTTCCTACTCCCTCGGGCTTTACACCAGGATCGAGAGAAGTCCGTTCCAGGAGTATCCGATGGACAGCCTCAACCTTGGCATCCGATGGATTTCCCCTTCGGATTCCTCATTCCTGGACAATGTCATCCTCCGTCTGGTGGATCCAATCGATTCCGCCTATGCTTCAAAGGATTACATGTTCTCCTACAGGGACACGATCGCTGTGGCGGAGCATGGCGAGTGGAGGGTCAGGATCCAGGTCAGGAACAATCCGGAGAGCGTCCGCGGCCTGGGAATCATATTCACAAGAAAGTAAGAGATGGGACACGATAAACTACGCAAGTTTGCAGAGAACGAAACATTCAGATGCCTGCTCCAGCCGGATGCCGCATCTGTCCTTGACAAGTCGGCAGACCCTTCCGAGGGCCTGAAGCTCAAGGAGCATCCTATCCGCGGCCATTGGAATGAGAAGATGTTTGCCGCTGCCCAGCCGATCGTGCTGGAGCTTGGCTGCGGAAAGGGGGAGTACACGATCGACCTTTCCCGCCGCGAGCCATCGGCCAACTACATCGGAGTCGACATCAAGGGTGCCAGGCTCTGGAAGGGTGCCAAGGCTGCAACGCAGGACAACCTGCCTAATGTGGCCTTCCTGCGCACCAGGATCGAGTTCATCGATGCCTTCTTCGCCCCGGAGGAAGTCTCCGAGGTGTGGCTCACGTTCTCGGATCCTCAGATGAAGAGCGAGAACTCGCGTCTGACCAGCCCTCTCTTCCTCGAGCGCTACAGGCGCTTCCTCAAGCCAGGCGGCATCATCCACCTCAAGACGGACAGCCGCTTCCTTCATGAATATTCAAAGGCGGTGGCGCAGGAGAATGGATTGACCATCCTCGCGTGCACGGATGACCTCTACGGCGAGGGAAGGCAGTCTGTCATGGACAGCCCTCTGCGCTCGGTCTCAGGGAAGTCTGCCGTGGATGCCCTCTTCGAGGTCAGGACCTTCTACGAAAGGATGTTCATGGAGCAGGGCTACAAGATCACCTACCTGAGCTTCGTGATCGACCATGAGGGTCCGTTCCGCCATCCGGAGTCCTTTGACTCGGACTACTGGCGCTCGGTCGGGGGTCCCAGACAATTTGCCCACTCACCGGAAAAGAAAAACAAAGACTAGATATGATGGAACGTCAAACTTTGACAGTCATTGCCAACCGTCAGCTTTCCAGCGGAATTCATGAGATGAAGCTGTCCGGATGCTCGACGGAGTGCCGTCCAGGCCAGTTCGTCAACCTGGAGATCGATGGCTGTTTCCTCCGCAGGCCGATCTCTATCTGCAACTGGGAGGATGGAGTGCTCACCCTTGCCTACAAGGTCGTTGGAGAGGGAACTGCTGCGATGGCCGCCATGCAGCCAGGCTGCAGCATCGACACCCTCGTCTCTCTCGGAAACGGCTTCAACCTTGATGCCCCTTGCACCGAAGCCCTCCTCGTCGGAGGCGGGATCGGTCTCGCACCTCTTTACATGCTCGCTAAGGAGCTGGTCCGCAGAGGCCGCAAGGTCACTGTCGTCGCCGGCTTCCGCACGGCGGCAGAAATCTTCAACGAGGACGCCTTCGCCGCTGCCGGGGCAGAGATGCTCATCGCCACCGAAGATGGCTCGAAGGGAGTCAAGGGATTCGTCACCGACGCGATCCGTGAAAGCGGTGTCTCTTACGACTACATCTATGCCTGCGGTCCGATGCCGATGATGAAGGCACTGTGCGCGGCGACTTCCGCACCGGGCGAGATGAGCCTGGAGGAGCGCATGGGCTGTGGTTTCGGAATATGCATGGGCTGCACCTGCAAGACCACTGTCGGCCCGAAGAGGGTGTGCAAGGATGGCCCAGTCTTCAAGAGGGAGGAAATAACATGGTAGACATAAGTACACGACTCGGAAGCCTTGAGCTTTCAAATCCGGTCATCCCGGCCAGCGGAACCTTCGGCTTTGGCCTGGAAATGGCTGAAATCTATGACCTTGACATACTCGGCTCGATCTCCATCAAGGGCACGACGAGGGATCCGCGTTTCGGAAATCCGACGCCGCGCATCGCTGAATGCAGTTCCGGCCTCATCAATTCGGTGGGCCTTCAGAACCCGGGCATCGATGCAGTCATCGCTGAGGAACTGCCTGCCCTGAGGAAGGTCTTCCACAAGCCTATCATCGCCAACATCAGCGGCTTCTCCATCGACGAGTACACCGAGTGCTGTGCCAAGATGGACAAGGAGGAGCAGGTCGGCATCATCGAGGTCAACATTTCCTGCCCTAACGTACACAACGGAGGAATGGCCTTCGGAACCGATCCAAAGGCTGCCGCCGAGGTCACTGCAGCCGTCAAGGCCGTCACCACCAAGCCGGTATACATCAAGCTCACTCCGAATGTGACCGACATCGTCTCCATCGCAAAGGCTTGCGAGGAAGCCGGTGCAGACGGTCTCACCCTGATCAACACTGTCCTTGGAATGAGGATCGACACGATGAGGCGCCGTCCTGTGATCGCGAACAAGATGGGCGGTTTCTCCGGCCGCGCCGTGTTCCCTCTTGCCGTCAGGATGGTCTACCAGGTGTCGAAGGCATGCTCGATCCCTGTGATCGGGTGCGGTGGAGTCGCAACTGCGTCCGACGTCATCGAGATGATGATGGCCGGTGCATCGGCCGTCCAGGTCGGAGCGGAGAACCTTCGCAACCCGTACGCCTGCAAGGAGATCGTCGAGGCTCTTCCTGCCGAGATGGAAAGACTGCACATCGCAGCTCTCCGCGACATCATCGGTGTCGTGGAATAGCCGCTTGTTAGATAGTCATTGAGGATTACTCCGTGGAGCGCCAGATGTAGAGTCGGTCTCCACGGCGTATCTTTTTCCCGCCCGGGGTACGCTCTCCTTCAGGGAACACGACCGGGATCGAGCAGAAGGCACCCTTGGAGGCTTCCTCGACCGGCTTGAGCTTCACGCGGATCTCGCTGACATTCAGTTCCACGACTCCGGTGGTCTCTCCGATGATGAGGACATCGTCTCCCTTCCTGAGAGTCTCCGACTCGACGAGGATCTCGGCGACTCCGATGCGGTCGAACCAGTTGGTGACCTTGCCGCAGTAGATCTTCTTCCTTGTGGCGTGGCTTCCGTAGACCTCACTCCATTCGCCTAGCTTTGCGCCCTGGTAGTAGCCATCCCAGAACCCTCTGTTGAAGACTTCCGAGAGTTCTTCCTTGAGGCTGGCCGCCAGCTCCGGTGTGTAGGTGCCTTCGCACACGGCATCGGCTGCCCTTCTGTAGCAGGAAGTGGTCTTTTTCACATATTCAGCACTCCTGGCGCGGCCTTCGATCTTGAAGACCTTGACTCCTGCGTCGATGATCCTGTCCATGAACTCGATGGTACAGAGGTCCTTCGGGGACATGATGTACTTGTTGTCGACGTTGAGCTTGGTGCCGGTCTCGAGGTCCGTGACTTCGTAGCCCCTTCTGCAGAGCTGGTAGCAGGAGCCTCTGTTGGCCGATGCTCCGTAGGTCTGCAGACTGAGGTAGCACTTGCCGGAAACTGCCATGCAGAGGGCTCCGTGCGAGAACATCTCGATCCTGACGAGCTCTCCCTTCGGGCCCTTGATCCCTTCGCTGACGATTGTCTCATGGATCTGCTTGACCTGGCCGAGGTTGAGCTCCCTGGCGAGGACGATCACGTCTGCAAACTGGGCGTAGAAGCGCAGGGCCTCGACGTTGGAGACATTGAGCTGGGTGGACGCGTGGACTTCCAGGCCGATCGAGCGGCAGTAGGAGACTGCTGCCATGTCGGAGGCGATGATCGCATCCACACCCGCTGCCTTGGCGGCGTCAAGCGCCTCCCTCATCGGCTCCAGGTCTTCCTGGTAGAGAACGATGTTGAGGGTCATGTAGGTCTTGACTCCGTTTTCCCTGCAGATGCTTACGATCTGGGGAAGGTCTGACGGCTGGAAGTTGTTTGCCGAATGCGATCTCATGTTGAGGTTGCCGATTCCGAAGTAGACGGAGTCGGCGCCACCCTGGATTGCGGCATGCAGGCACTCGAAGTTGCCCGCAGGCGCCATTATCTCAAGCTCTTTCTTGTCCATATCACGGCAAAGATAGCCAATCCCTCTTTGATTATGGGCCGTTTTTCCGCTGAAAATGATTATTTTTGAATTTTGGTAACACTAAACGAACTCAACATGCTTAATAACTCCAAGCAGCACTACGCCATCCTTGATGGATTGAGGGGAGTGGCTGCATTGATGGTTGTCGGGTATCACCTTTTCGAGGCGATTGCCTTTGCGGCCGGCGCCCCGGAACAGAAGATGTTCCACGGATTCCTGGCTGTCGATTTCTTCCTGATGCTTTCAGGATTCGTGATGGGCTATGCCTATGACGACAGGTGGGATACAATGTCCGTCGGGGGCTTCTTCCGCAGACGTCTCATCCGTCTTCATCCACTGGTGGTCATGGGCGGCGTCATCGGCGCCATCGCCTTCATCGGCCAGGGATGCCTGAAGTGGGACGGTACAC
>JAGHSC010000047.1 GCA_018066065.1 Candidatus Cryptobacteroides faecihippi | reverse complement strand
GAATATGAGCGGTGCGAAGATCAGGAACTATTCCTACGACTGGGACTATTCCGACCTTGTCTCATGGTGGGTGGCCTATCCTCTGAACAAGGAGCTGATGGGCTCCGGAGGCAGGTCCAATGCATGGGGGATCGATCCCAACATGCCTCTTGCCGCGCAGTCGAACATCAGCATGGGGGGCTTCAATCCGAGCAAAACCTTCGCCAGGGGACATCAGTGCCCATCTGCCGACAGGCTCTGCAGCGTCGAAGCCAATGTCCAGACTTTCTACGGAACCAACATGACCCCTCAGATGCACGTCTTCAATGAAGGCATCTGGGTCAGCCTCGAGAACAGGGTAAGGAACTGGGCCAATGCCCTCACGTCAAAGACGGACACTCTCTATGTCGTGACCGGCTGTGTGGTCGACAGTAAATCCACCGAGGGCGCGCACGGAGCCATCGGGGGCTATGCCCTTGACAATGACGGGAAGAGAGTGGCCATCCCGACTGGCTACTACAAGGCTCTTCTCCGCTACCAGAAGAATTCGACCTACGGCTATTCAGGCTTCACGGCCTGCGGCTTCTACTTCGACCACAAGGATTACGGCGCCGCCGGGGTCTCCAAGAGCCATGCGATGTCGATCGATGAGCTGGAGCAGAAGACAGGGATCGACTTCTTTGTGAACCTTGTCTCGGCGATCGGCGAGTCCGAGGCCGCCAAGGTTGAGGCACAGAATCCTCAGAATGTTGGGATATGGTGGTAGAATCAACTGAAAATCAATGAATATGAAAAGATCGATACTGACGCTTACAATCCTTCTCGCCGCTGTGATGACACTCAGCGCGCAGAAGACTAAGCAGAACTACGTCGTTGGCTTCTACAATCTGGAAAACCTTTTCGACGTCTATGACGACCCGGTCAAGAACGACGATGAGTATCTTCCTGAGGGCGCCAACAAGTGGACTCAGGCCAAGTACGAGAAGAAGCTTTACAACATGGCACATGTCATTGCCGAGATGGCAAGGAACAATGGCCGTTTCCACACGATCCTCGGAGTGTCCGAGATCGAGAACCGCCTTGTCCTCGAGGATCTGGTCAGTGAGCCGGAGATCGCTTCCGCCAACTATCAGATCGTGCATTACGACAGCCCGGACCGCCGAGGCGTCGACGTCGCCCTTCTCTACAGGCCGGATCAGTTCGACTACATCGACAGCGAAGCCATCCCTTTCACTTTCAGGAAGGATGTGGACTATGCCAACACCGACACCGCCTACTTCAGGACCAGGGATGTCCTGATGGTCCACGGCAGGATTGACGGAGAGGAGTTTGCCTTCTACGTCTGCCACCTTCCTTCCAGGGTCGGTGGAAAGGGCGGCAATCTCCGCAGCCGCGGTGCCGAGATCGCCTACGGGCATGCGATGGGCATGATGCAGAAGCATCCAGGCATCAAGATCGTCGTCATGGGTGACATGAACGACAACCCGACCGACGAGAGCATGGCAGTCTGCCTCCATGGAAAGGAGACGGTCGAGGAAATGGCTGAGGAAGATTTCTACGACCCTTATCTCTCCATGCTGAAGGCCGGTTACGGTTCGCTCTGCTATCAGGGAACCTGGAGCATCTACGACATCGAGCTTGTCAACTACAATCTCGCACATGCACCTCAGGGAGGCCTGAAGATCCAGCCTGTGACCAAGCTCAAGAAGAGATGGTTCGACGGAGTGATCTTCAAGCGTCCGTGGATGACTTCCCAGGAAGGCCAGTACGCCGGCTATCCGTTCAGGACCTTCTCCAACGGTGCCTTTGTCAACGGCTACAGCGACCACTATCCTACCTACATCGTGATCGGCAAGTAAGAGAATCAAACAATAAAATCAGATACAGATGATCAAGAAAATCGCTCTGACACTCCTTGCGGCTCTCATGGCAGTCGCGATGTCGGCTCAGACTCTTCCGGGAGGAATCACCGCCAAGGTGGTCAACCGTGCCGGCAGGGTTCCGGTCGAGGGTGCCGAAGTCAGCATCTCAAGGAACG
This sequence comes from Candidatus Cryptobacteroides faecihippi, assembly GCA_018066065.1. Lineage (GTDB taxonomy): Bacteria > Bacteroidota > Bacteroidia > Bacteroidales > UBA932 > Cryptobacteroides > Cryptobacteroides faecihippi. The sequence continues at coordinate 7,407 of JAGHSC010000047.1, read as the reverse complement.
GCCAGGCTGTCGGCACCGTGAAGTCCGGCGTGGATGGCCAGTTCACCATCACCAACCTGGCCGATGGTACATATTCACTGAAAGTTTCCGCAGATGGCTACGCCGATGCCAACGTCAATGTCTCAGTCGAGGGTTTCGTCAGGGATCTCATCTTTGTCTCCCTCATCGCCGAGCAGGTGATCTCCGACATCGATGACACCAGCTTCGCCGAGTTCGACATGGAGGATTCCGGCTACTCGGACAACCCGGCCATCCTCTATGGCGCCAATGACCCTTACAACAACATCGTCAGCTATGGCTTCAGCGACATCCGCTTCAAGAACAGAGGCTACAACAGCGAGTCCCAGGATGTCCTGCTTGCAGGCGTCAGGCTCAACGATGCCATCACCGGCTACTCTCCTTACTCACTCTGGAGCGGCCTGAACGAGGCGATGCGCAACAAGGAAGTGACCACGGGTCTCGAGAGCCATGCAGCCAGCTTCGGAGGTTTCAACGGTGTCACCAACATCCTCGGAAATCCTTCCAGCGTGCGTCCGGGATGGCGCTTCAGCATCCTTTCCAACAGCGCTCTCTACAGGCTCCGCCTCATGGCGAACTACGCATCCGGAGTGCTCGACAACGGCTGGTCCTATGCCTTCAACGTGTCTGCACGTCTTGGTGGAAACGACTGGGTGAAAGGTGTTTACTACCGCTCATTCTCCTACTACGCCGGAGCTGAGAAGAGGATCGACAACCGCAACTCCATTGCCTTCTTCACCTTCGCTGCCCCTGGCGAAAGGGGAGCGCAGAACTCCTCGACCCAGGAAGTCTACGACCTCATGGGCGACAACATGTACAACTCCAACTGGGGCTACCAGAACGGCAAGATGCGCAATGCGCGTGTCCGTACCACCTTCGAGCCTGTCTTCGTCGTGAAGTACAAGGGCAAGCCGACCGACAAGCTCGATCTCAATGCCGCCCTCGTCTTCAGGACTGGCATGAACGGCTATTCCGCATTCGACTGGTATGATTCCGCCGACCCGCGTCCGGACTACTACCGCAATCTCCCCAGCTACTTCTACGATGAGAATCCGGACCTCGGCCGCGTCAACCTCTACAAGGCTGCAGCTGCCGCCGAGCGCTGGGGCTCTGACGTGAACACCTCCCATGTGAACTGGGACCACCTCTACAACGTCAACTACAATTCGGCCGACGGACGCTCGAAGTACATCCAGCAGTCCCGCCGCACCGACCAGAACGACCTGAACCTCGCCGTCTCCACCAAGTGGCTTGCCAAGAGCTGGCTCACGCTCAATGCCGGAGCCAACGGCAGGCTCAACAGGACTGAGTTCTTCGAGACCGTCAATGACCTTCTCGGAGGAGCTTACTTCATGAACATCAACAACTTCGCCGAGCGCGACTTCGCATTCTCCGAGGCCAAGATCCAGTACGACCTCGATTACTGGCTGAACCATGGCCGCCAGGCTGAGAAGGTCCTCCGCGGAGGCAAGTACGGCTACGACTACTATGCCCAGGTCCGTGAGGCAAACCTCTGGGCCAACGGCCAGTTCAACTTTGGATCCCTCAAGGCCACTGTCGCCGGAAAGGTCGGCATCAACTCCTTCTGGAGGGAAGGCCTCATGAGAAACGGCCTCTTCCCTGGCCTTGACGACAACGGCAGGGAATTCGTCGTCGACGGTGTCAACCTCACCTCCTACGACGAGGCCGGAAATGTCGTCTCCTCCAAGGGAAAGTCCGACATCTCGACCTACATCGTCGCCTCGACCAAGGCTGGACTTGAATATGATTTCACGGGAGGTCATCGCATCTATGCGAACGGAGGATGGTTCATCGACGCTCCAAGGTTCAACCAGGCATTCCTCTCTCCAAGGACCAGGAACTCCCTGATGAGCGGCCTCACCACCGTCAAGACCCTCTCGGCCGATCTCAACTACCAGTACAGCAACAACGGCTATGAGATCCGCGCCACCGCATTCTGGACCAAGATCATGGACCAGAGCGACCTGATGAGCTTCTACGACGACTCCTACAACTCGTTCACCAACTTCGCCATGACCGGCATCGACGAGCGCCATGCAGGAGTCGAGGTCGGATTCAAGATCCCGATGCCGTTCCTGTCAGGTCTCGCTCTCCAGGGCGCCCTCAGTGCAGGCGAGTACATCTACACCTCGACCCCGACCATGACCGAGACCATCGACAACAGCTCGGAGGTCGTCGTCTCCGGAGCACCGGTGACCTACTGGGCCGGCCATCCGGTCTACAGGAAGGATGCCTCAGGTGTCTTCGTGACCGACGAGTTCGGCAACTACCAGGTCGAGAAGGTCCAGAAGCACTATGTCCCTTCATCCCCTCAGCTTGCCGCCAACATCGCACCCAACTACAGGACCCGCTCCTACTGGTTCTTCACCCTTGGAGCCAACGTCTTCGCAGAATCCTATCTTGACATGAACCCACTGTACCGCACAGAGCTCGCAGTTGTCGGCCCTGATGACAACCTCACCAACGCCGTCCGCAACGAGCACCGTCTCAACTGGTACATGAACGAGACCGTCATCAACCAGGGTCTCTCTCCTGTCGAGATCGAGTACATGGCCGCTCAGGAAAAGCTTTACGAGAAGCCTCTCGTCCTTCTCAACCTCAGCATCGGAAAGTCCTGGTACATCCACCGCAAGTACAACTTCGGCTTCTCACTCGAGGCCAAGAACATGCTGAACAACAAGGACGTCAGGACCGGAGGCTACGAGCAGACCCGTCTGATCGACTCCAAGAGCTACACCCGCTACTATCGCTTCGACTCCAAGTACTTCTACATGCAGGGAGCGAACTACATGCTGAACCTTTACTACAGATTCTAAAGGAGGACATGAACATGAAAAAGACATTCATCTCAATACTTTCCTGTGCTGCAGTCATCCTTTCCTCATGCGAGGAGTGGGATCCGGTCCTCACGCTGAAGAACGAGGACCCGGAGCACTACGAGAACAGCACGGCTGACTCGCAGGTCGTCAAGGAAGGCCAGATCCAGGTCAACACCACAATCGCCGAGCTTGCTGCGATGTACACCAACGGCAAGCCATTCGAGATCCAGGACGACATCACGATCGCAGGCCGTGTCATCACCACCGACCAGCCAGGCAACTTCTACAAGAGCTTCTACATCCAGGACGAGACCGGCGCCATCGAGATCAAGATCGGCAAGACCAGCCTCTACAATGACTATGCTCTCGGCCAGAAGGTCTACGTCAAGTGCGGCCCTCAGCCAGGCAGCAAGGGACTTTTCCTCGGCTCCTATGGCTACAAGAGCGGAAGCTACGGTGGAAACGGAATGGTACAGCTTGGCTGTGAGGACCCTACCGGTGACTACGAGACCTCCTACATCGAGGACGAGTACATCATCAACAAGCACATCTTCCGCGGAAGCCCGAAGGACATCCAGATCCCGGCTCCCGAGAAGATCACCGCTGCCCAGCTCCCTTCAGCCAATTCGACCCTGAAGACCTGCAAGTACATCGGCCAGCGCGTGACCCTCGAAGGTCTCAAGTACGGCGGACAGGCCTTTGCCCTTCTGTACATCAACGGAAACGAGTCCAACAAGAACTCCAAGAACCGTGTCTTCCTTTCCGACACCCCTTGGAACATCAGCACCTGGGCGATGAGCAAGACCAACTTCCTCACTCACCTCAGGGCAGGTGACTGGGACGAGGCACAGGTCGGCAACTCTGGCGACTACAACTACGGAACCGTGGGCTCAGCAAAGCTCTCCTACGTCGAGGAGACCGATCCTGCCTTCTTCGAGAACGTCCACAATGACAATGACTTCAAGTTCAGCGTCAACAAGCTTCTCTTCGGAGACGACATGGCTTCCTACATCGCTGACGGAGACCTCCTTGCAGCGAAGTGGGTCCGCTACTGCCTTGTCAAGAATGCCAACGGCTACTCTGTCAGCCAGTACTTCACCATGGGTGGCAGCGAGATCCAGATCCGCACCAGCGGATTCTCCAAGTTCGCGGACAAGGAGATCGACGAGGCAGTCCTCGCAGGTGCGAAGACAATCACCGTCACAGGTGTCCTCAGCCTCTACCAGGGCAGCATCCAGCTTGTGCTCAACAATCTGGACGATGTCGTAATTAATGAATAATCAACTGAATATGAAAAAGATAGCAATTGCATTGACAATGATTGCAGCAATGAGTTCCTGTGCACAGAAGAACCCGCTCCTCCAGGAGTGGGACACTCCATACGGAATCCCTCCATTCGACAAGATCCAGCTCACCGACTACATCCCGGCGGTCGAGGCCGGAATCAAGCAGCAGAAGGAAGAGCTCGACGCAATCCTGAACAGCACCGAGACTCCGACCTTCGAGAACACCGTGGCCGCCTACGAGCGCTCCGGCGCCATCCTTGCAAAGGTCTCCGGAATCCTCTTCAACCTCGTCGAGACAGAGGGCAACGAAGAGATGGAGAAGGTCGTTGAGGAAGCCACCGCCATGCTCACCGAGCATGAGGACGACATGGCGATGAACAAGACTTTCTACGAGAGGGTAAAGGCTGTCTTCGATGCTGACCAGAGCGGTCTGACCAGGGAGCAGCAGGTCGTCCTGAAGAAGCTTTACGAGAGCTTCACCCGCAGCGGCGTGGGTCTGGACGATGCCTCTCAGGAAAGGCTCAGGGAGATCAACCAGAAGATCGCTGCATCGCAGCAGAAGTTCGGCAGCAACCTCCTCGCGGAGAACAATGCCTTCAAGGAGAAGTTCGGCATCCCGGCATCGGCCTACTATCCCGAGATGACCTCATGTGAGGACAGGGACCGCAGGGAAGCCATGTTCAAGGCTTATTCCTCAAGGGGAAACAACGGCAATGACAACGACAACAAGGCACTCTGCCTCGAGATCCTGAAGCTCCGTGCCGAGAAGGCCAGGCTCCTTGGCTTCGACACCTTCGCAGCCTACCAGCTCGACGACAAGATGGCACATGACCCTCAGACCGTGGACACCTTCCTCGAGACGATCATGAATGCTGCTTCTGCGAAGGCGAAGGAGGAGATCGCAGACATGCAGGTCATCATGGATGAGGACATTGCAGCCGGCAGGATCGCCCAGGGCACAAGGATCCAGCCATGGGACTGGTTCTACTACGCCGAGAAGGTACGCCAGCGCAAGTATGCCCTCGACGAGAACCTCACCAAGCCTTACTTCAAGATGGAGAATGTCCGCCAGGGCGTCTTCAATGCAGCACACAGACTCTATGGCATCAGCGTGGAGCCGCTCTCCGGAGTTACTGTCTACAATCCTGCAGCGGAGGCTTTCAAGGTCACTGACGCAGACGGCAGCCTCGTGGGAATATTCATGACAGACTACTTCCCTCGCGACACAAAGAGGGGTGAGCATGGATGACCAACTTCCGCGAGCAGTATGTCGACGCCGAGGGCAATGACGTCCGTCCGATCATCATCAATGTGGGCAACATGTCCGCTGCGACGGATTCCCTCCCTGCACTCTTCACCATCGACGAGGTCGAGACCGTCTTCCATGAATTCGGACATGCCCTCCATGGCCTCCTCTCCAAGTGCACCTACCCGTCTGTCAGCGGCACCAGCGTGGCACGCGACTTCGTGGAGACATTCTCCCAGTTCAACGAGAACTGGGCCTTCCAGCCTGAGATCCTCGCTGAATATGCAAGGCACTACCAGACCGGCGAAGTGATCCCTGACAGTCTCGTTGCGAAGATCAATGAGGCACACAGGTTCAACCAGGGATTCATGACCTCCGAGCTCTGCGCAGCATCGATCCTCGACATGAAGTGGCATGAGCTCACTGAAGAGGAGCTCGCAATCATGTCCGAGGGCGACCAGGGCGCCAATGTGGCTGCCTTCGAGGAAAGGGTCTGCAAGGAGATGGGCCTCATCGAGGAGATCATCCCGCGCTACCGCACAACCTACTTCAACCACATATTCAACAGCGGCTACAGCGCAGGCTACTACAGCTACCTCTGGGCAGAGGTCCTCGACAAGGACGCCTTCGAGTACTTCCAGCAGCAGGGTATCTACAACCCTGAGGTTGCGCAGAGCTTCCGCAGGACCTTCCTCGAGAAGGGTGGAAGCGAGGAGCCTATGGTCCTCTACATGAGGTTCCGCGGCGCCGAGCCTGATCCGGGTGCGCTTCTCCGTGCGCGCGGACTTTAGTTGCAGACACAGTGTATTGCTTTAGAAAGAAATGAAAAGAACGATTATCCTGGCACTTTGTGCCGCAGCCATGTCCATCTGTGCATCTGCCGGTGCTCAGGAGGCACGTCTGCTCAGATTCCCTGCCACAAATGGTACGGATGTGGTCTTCTCCTACGCAGGTGACCTCTTCACCGCTCCTCTGGCAGGCGGCGAGGCCCGCCGTCTCACTTCGCACATCGGCTACGAGATGTTCGCCCGCTACTCTCCGGACGGCAAGACGATTGCCTTCACCGGTGAGTACGATGGCAACCGCGAGGTCTACATCATGCCTGCGGCAGGAGGCGAGCCGGTCCGCCTGACCTACACCTCCACCAACGGAAGGGACGACCTGGGCGACAGGATGGGCCCTAACAACATCGTCATGGGATGGACCCCTGACGGCCAGAGGATCATCTACAGGAACAGGACCGGTGACGGTTTCCCTGGAAAGCTCTGGACGGTCTCCGTGGATGGAGGCATGCCTGAGCAGATCCCGCTCCCTGAAGGTGGTTTCTGCAGCTATTCTCCAGATGGGAAGAAGCTTGCCTACAACCGCGTGATGAGGGAGTTCCGTACCTGGAAGTACTACCGCGGCGGCATGGCCGACGAGGTCTGGGTCTATGACGGGAAGAAGGTCGAGAAGATCACCGACTGCGACGCACAGGACATATTCCCGATGTGGGTCGGAAACGAGATCTACTTTGCTTCCGACAGGGACATGACGATGAACATCTTCTGCTACGACACGAAGACCAAGGCCACCACCAAGGTCACCTCGTTCGCTGACTATGACGTCAAGTTCCCGAGCACGGACGGCAAGCTCGTCGTCTTCGAGAAGGGTGGGTTCATCTACAAGCTGGACCCGGCAACCAAGAAGGCCGAGCAGATCCACATCACTCTTTCCTCCGATCTCATTCAGGCACGCCCTGAGTGGAAGAATGTCGGAAACATGGGCAGGAACAGCTACAGCATGTCCCCTGATGGAAAGAGAGTCGCCATCACTTCGCGCGGCGAGCTCTTCGACGTCCCTGTGGGCAAGGGCATCACCAGGAACATCTCCAAGACCCCTGGTGCAAACGAAAGAAGCGCCAGCTGGAGTCCTGACGGCAAGTACATCGCCTACATCAGCGACATGACGGGGGAGACCGAGGTCTACCTCTACGATGTCGCCAAGGGCGCCGCTCCGGTCCAGCTCACCAAGGACA
>JAGHSC010000179.1 GCA_018066065.1 Candidatus Cryptobacteroides faecihippi | reverse complement strand
CTACAATATCACCGAAGAGAACTTCGCAGCCCTCTGCAAGGCCGCAGGAAGGGCATCGTAACGAACATCCAAGACAGTACATATCATGAGCTACACCATCATCAGACCGGCCACACACGAAGAGTGGCTTGAGGAGAGAGCCAAGGGCATCGGATCCTCAGAAGTAGGAACAATCATGGGTGTGAACCATTTCGACACTGCCTACAGGCTCTGGAGAAGGAAAGTCGGAATCGACGGACCGATCGAGAGCAACGAGGCGATGGAGATGGGACACCTCCTGGAGCCCGCAGTGGCGCAGAGGTTCGAGGAGATCACAGGCAACTGGGTCGTGAAGAACAGCGCCGGCGACTGGATCGCAGTGGACGACGAACGTCCATGGCTGAGAGTATCCCCTGACCGCGTGTACATCCCGAAGGGAGAGAAGCGCACAAGGGCAAACTGGTGCATCCTCGAGTGCAAGACCACATCGCAGGTCATAGACCCTGAGAACATCCCTCTCTACTGGCGCTGCCAGGTGCAGTACCAGATGGGAGTGCTCGGCATCCAGCACGCGTGCATCGCATGGATAAGCACATCACCCAAGCTCCACTTCGACTACACCGACATGGAGTTCAACCCTGGATTCTACGAGAGCATGACGAAGGAACTCGACTACTTCTGGAACGAGAACATCCTGAAGGGCATCGCCCCTTCTGACCAGAACGCGGAAGACACGCTCCTCCGCTATCCGAAGAGCACCGAAGGAAAGACAGCCACCGCCGACGAGGAGGTCATCGCAGCATGGGAACACCTGCATGAGGTCAAGAGCACCCTCACCGACCTCGAGACCGAGAAGGACATCCTCGAAGGGCTCATCAAGCAGAGCATGGGAGACGCAGAGATCCTGCTCGGCAGGGACGGCGCCACCATCTCATCATGGAAGAACGCAAAGGAGACGCTCAAGTTCGACTCAAAGGCATTCCAGAAGGCAGAGCCGGAGACCTACCGCAAGTACCAGGTCATGGTACCGGGCAGCAGACGCTTCGTCATCAGATAATTGCAAAACTCCTTTTTTTATAAACCATCAAAACTCTAAAGCATTATGGCACAGAGAACATCAAACAACGGAGGACTGAACCTCAGCCTCCTTCAGAACACCGCAACGGTAACACTCAAGGGCAAGAACTGCCTCGTGATCCCAATCGACGACAACCCGGCACTGTTCGTCGGCAAGAAGGGCGTATACCTGGACATCTCCGTTGTGGAGACCCCGGACAGCCAGTACGGCTACTCCCACTACGTGAGAGCAAACATCGGCTCGTCAAGGCGCAACGGCTACTCCAAGGAGGATCTCAAGGCTCTCACCCCTATCCTTGGCAACCTCAAGCCAAGCGTAGCGGCAGAGAGCGCACCGCAGGGGCAGACGGCTCCCGAGCACCCTGCAGTCATCGGACCAGAAGACCATCTGCCATGGTAGGCAGCTACGACAGCACTCAGAAGGGAGGCGGCAACCTCCCTTGTGTTTCTACTCCACAGACAATGTCTCTCAAGGAGTTCGACACAACTATGGTACACATCAGAACATCGCTCTTCACAGAGAAAGAGCTCGCCGAACTGAAGGGATACCTTCTCAATGAGAATGGTGCCGTTCCGAGCAGGAAGGCCATTGGAGACCTGTTCAACCTCTCACGCGACCTCGTGCAGAAGATGGCATACCAGGTCCGTGAGGCCAAGGGAGAATGGACGAAAGCACAGATGCAGATGATGGATAAGGAGGCTGAAATCGAATCGCTCAAGAAGGAAATCGCCCAATTAAGGGAGGAAAAGAATACTCGAGTCATGGCAGAGCATAATTCTTCCGCTCCCCTTTTATCGGAAATGGGACTGGATTCAGTGGACCTCGCTAAGGCCATCTGCTACAAGTCGAAGGAGAACGGACATGTACTCTACAAGAACCAGATGCAGACCATACTCTACATCCTCTACGGAAAGATTCTCGCCCTGGAGGATTCGAGGGTGACGAAGGAACACCCTCAGATGTGGGAGTTCGGACCGGTCTTCCCAAGGGTCTACTCAAGAATCAAGACCACCTCTGAAGAGTCCTACAAAGAGCAGTATGAAGCTCTCAGAAGCAGCAATCCTGAGGTATCAGACCTTCTTGACGAGACCGTGAGCCGTTGTTCCTGGAGAACCTGCAAGGAACTTCTTGCTCCTATTACCCGCGAGGGTTCACCGTGGGATACCGCAAGAAAACGCAACCCCGAGAAGAAGACCGCCTTTGCCGAAGACTCGGAGATAAAGGCCTGGTTCGCAGCTATGAACTAAAAATGACAAGCAATGAAGATGATGAAGATTAACAGCGCAGACGGACGCTGCACCTATTCCGTCAACATGGACATCGTGCTCTACACAGAATCCTCTGAAGATGGAATCACAGTGATTCACCTTCCGGGTAGCGACCTGCAAGTGAGGACTGACGTCTATGAAAGAGCAATAGAGGAACTAAACGAAGGGAAGGAGAACATGGGAGTTCATATCACAAGGCTCATCCAGGCAATGGACAGGATGACCGTCCACTTCCCCACCTCGGTGAG
>JAGHSC010000188.1 GCA_018066065.1 Candidatus Cryptobacteroides faecihippi | reverse complement strand
GAGCATCCTGTCGAGATCGGGAAGGCAGCCAACGGCAACATCCTGGTCGACTTCGGCAGGGAGGCCTTCGGATGGGTCGAGATGCGCCTGACCTCTGACTTTGAAGGCAAGGCCGTCGTCGTCTATGTGGGCGAGAGAGTGGTGGATGGCAACATCCTCCGCAAGGCCTCGACCACAGTACGCTGCCAGAAGCACATCCTGCTGCTGGACAAGGGCACGCACACCTACAAGGTCGAAGTCACTCCGGACAAGAGGAACACCCTTCCGGGCGCCATCCTCATGCCGGACTACATCGGAGAGGTCATGCCTCACAGGTACTGCGAGATCGAAGGACTCGACTCCGCGCTTGCCGAGGAAGACATCTGGAGATGGAACGTGCATTACCCATTCGACATGGGTGCTGCATCGTTCACATGCTCGGATGCCATCCTGATGAGGATCTGGGAGATGTGCCGCTACTCTGTCCAGGCCACCTCCTTCACCGGAATCTACATCGACGGAGACCGTGAAAGGATCCCTTACGAGGCAGATGCCATCATCAACCAGCTTTGCCACTACGGAGCCGACCGCGAGTTCACGATGGCACGCCGCAGCCTTGAGTACCTCCTGAAGTACCCTACGTGGCCGACCGAATGGATCCTCCAGAGCGTCATGATCGCCTGGAACGACTACCTCTTCACCGGAGATGCCAGGGCCCTCGCTGCCAACTATGACGTCCTCAAGGCTCACTGCCTCAGGGACCTCAGGCAGGAGAGCGGTCTCATCAGCACAAGGAAGGGGCAGTCTTCGTCGCTGCTCATGTCGATCAACCGCAAGGAATCCATCCGCGACATCGTCGACTGGCCTCAGAGAGTGCCGGAGGTCGACGGGGTGCCGGGAGGAAGCGACGGCTTCGTCTTCACCGACTACAATGCGGTCGTCAATGCCTACTGGCATGAGAGCCTTATACTTTTGTCTAAAATCGCGGAAGTACTTGGAAAAGAGTACGATGCGTACTCTGCTGCGAAGGAGGCCGATGCCTTGAAGGAAGCATTCGGCAAGGCTTTCTACCGCGCGGACCAGGGCTGCTACGCCGACGGAGTCGGCACTGACCATGCATCGCTTCACACCAATCTGTTCGCCCTTCTCTTCGGGCTTGTCCCGGAGGATCGCCAGGCTGCGGTCGCAGACTATGTCGCATCCCGCGGCATGTCCTGCGGCGTCTATGCCGCACAGTTCCTGCTTCAGGCCCTCTATGCCTCCGGCCAGTCGGAGGCTGCGATGAAGCTGATGACTTCCACCAAGGTGAACAGCTGGTACAACATGCTCAAGGTGGGCGCAACGATCACCCTCGAGGCCTGGGACGACACATTCAAGCCGAACCAGGACTGGAACCACATCTGGGGTGCAGCTCCGGGCAACATCATACCGTTCAACATGATGGGTGTCATGCCTGTCGAGCCGGGCTTCGCAAAGGCTGTCGTAAAGCCTCAGCCTTCTTCTCTCGAGCTCGCCCAGCTGCTTCTCCCTACGATCAGAGGTTCCATCTCGATGAAGATCGAGCAGCCTCGCTCCGCCGGTTCCATCAGGCTGGCCCTGACTCTTCCTGCCAACATGCAGGCTCAGGTTATGCTGCCTCTGCCATATTCAGTGACTTCCGTCCGCGAAGCCCACATGGATGGCGTCAAGGTCAGATTCAGTCTCACCCCGGACGGCTTCGTCGACTTCGGCACCGTCTCCCCAGGCTCCCACATCTTCGAACTTCGCCGCTAGAGTTCCACTTCTGCTTTGAGGGCAGAAATGCCCTATCCTATCTTTGGGAAGAGTGAGGCTAGGAGGGCGGGAGCCAACTTCAGAATCCGGGAAATCTGCTTCAGCGTGGCGTTATATTCATAATGCATCAGCTTTGCGAGCTCGATCTTCGCCTCCGCCGGGGTCTGTGATGGTGTGCCCGTTCCGTACTTTTTTCGGGAGATGGAGGAGATGGTCCGGAAAAGCTCGTCATCTGTGTAGAATACCCTTTCGTGCAGCTCGCTCGCGATCCCTTTGCTTGTCTCAACGGAGCGGCTTATCTTGAAAAAGTATTGCGAGGGACTCCTGAACAGCCGTTCTCCGGAATCAATCTCGCAGAAGCTCAGAGGCAGAGCGTATCCCTCGAAGCTTAGAAGTCCATCTGCTCCGTCTGCTTTGCGGCTTCTAGTTGCCCGCTGTCGGTCTCTAAGGGACATGGGCCTTGATTTCAGCTGGGCCAATTCCTTTGCGTCGGGGTTGAAATAGAATCTGTTAGCGCCCCATCTGTAGGAGAATGGAGTACACGAAGGGTTGACGACAAATCCGTTCCTGTTGTCGTAGACGATGACATTCCGGACTTCATCCAAAGTTGCAAGTTGCCTTATTCCTGCGATGAATGATTCCCATCGTACATCCCTTCCGTTAGCTCTCGTCCATCTCATGATGAATGACTTGATCAGGTTGAACAGGTGCATGATCCTGTCTTCTTTCCCGGATGCAGTGATGTGAATGTGGTTGCTCATGAGCTCGAAGGTCAGGATTCTGACGTCTGGGACCATCTTGGAACAGATCCCGATGATGGTCATTCCAACCTTGAAGCCGTCTTCGTCAGTGAATATGACCTCGAAATCTTCCGGGGTCCATAGATGGTAGCATGTACCCAGTGCGGCGAATGCGAGAGCGCACGCCTCTTCAGTGAATAAAGAAGTTCTCATAGTTTTTATAGTTTATGTTCAGTCGCCTCAACTTGAGACGCTTGTGTTCGCATAGTCTTCCTGTGCGGGAAATTGTAGCAAAGAGTGGCTTTCCTGCTGCTATTCTCCAATTTTTTCCGGCTTTTGCGGCAAGAATGGGGATTTCTGCTGCAATCTGTCCGGCGAACAGGGCGTGAGTCAGGCAAATATAGGGAATGCTGCCGGAATAACGGCTCAAATTGCTATCTTTGCAGTCTGTCGGAGCGAGCATTGACTGAAGAATGAGCAAGAAGGAATATATCAAGATCAGGGGCGCCAAGGCGCACAATCTCAAGGATGTCAGCCTGGACATCCCGAGGAACGAACTTGTCGTTGTGACCGGTCTGAGCGGCAGCGGCAAGTCATCTCTCGCCTTCGACACGATCTACGCCGAGGGCCAGAGGCGCTACATGGACACCCTGTCGACCTACGCCAAGCACTTCATGGGAGTGCTTGAGAAACCTGAGGTCGAGAGCATCGAGGGCCTGAGCCCGATCGTGGCCATCGAGCAGAAGACGACGGGCAACAACCCGCGTTCGACAGTCGGCACGATCACCGAGATCTTCGACTTCCTCCGATTGCTGTACGCGCGTGCCTCGAGAGCATATTCACCGACCACGGGAAAGGAGATGGTGAAGTACACCGACGAGCAGATCGTCAGCCTCATCATGGATGGGTACAGCGGGAAGAAGTGCTACCTCCTCGCACCTCTCGTACGTGGCCGCAAGGGTCATTACCGCGACCTGTTCGAGCAGCTGCGCAAGCGTGGCTATGTCGAGGTCAGGGTGGATGGCACCATCGTTCCGCTCAATGAAGTCGAGACCCTGGACCGCTACAAGGGCCATTTCATCGAACTTGTGATCGACAAGCTCAAGCCTTCCGCAGGCGATGAGAAGAGGGTGAGGGATTCCGTCATGACGGCTCTCAACCTTGGAAAGGGCTCTGTCGCAATGCTCGAGATGGGGTCCGATGATCTGAGACATTTCTCGAAGCATTTCGTGGATCCGGACACCGGACTCTCCCTTCAGGAACCGGCCCCGCATTCATTCTCCTTCAACTCTCCCGAGGGTTATTGCCCTCATTGCAAGGGACTTGGAATGATCGTCGACGTCAACATCGACACCATTATACCTGACAGAAGTGTCTCGATCGCCGACGGTGGCATCGTCCCGCTCGGCAAGGTCCGCGAGACAAAGAAATTCGACATCATACGCTCTATCGCAAGGAAGTATGGCTTCTCCCTTTTCGATCCGATCGATTCGGTTCCGGACGAGGCCATCACGCACATAATCTTCGGCAGCGAGGACATGCTTCGCATCGGGGAGGGCAACCTTTCGGAGATGGTTTCGTTCGACGGCATCGTGGACGACATCGATGAGAAGGTCGTCTGCCCGGTCTGCGGCGGAACCAGGCTCAACGAGGCCACACGCTGCTTCCGGATCGACGGAAAGACGATCTCGGAGGTCGCCGCGATGGAGATGACAGAGCTCCAGCAGTGGTTCTCGTCCCTGCCGGACAAGCTGAACTCACGCGAGAACAAGATTGCCCGCGACATCCTCAAGGAGCTTCGCGAGCGCGTCAAGTTCATGCTGGACGTGGGCCTCGACTACCTGTCCCTGGACAGGGCAACCGCTTCACTCTCAGGAGGTGAGAGCCAGCGAATCCGCCTTGCGACCCAGATCGGGTCCAAGCTGGTCAACGTCCTCTACATCCTCGATGAACCGTCCATCGGCCTGCATCAGAGCGACAACCGCAAGCTGATCGCATCCCTCAAGGAACTTCGTGACGAGGGCAACTCCGTGATGGTCGTGGAACATGACCTGGAGACCATGGTCAATGCCGACTGGCTGGTCGATGTGGGCCCCGGCGCAGGCGGGAACGGCGGCGAAGTCTGCCTCAGCGCGCCGATGTCCATGCTCATGGGGAAAGGCTCCGCACCTGAATATTCAAGGACGCAGGCGCTCACCGACCATTGCATCCTGG
>JAGHSC010000084.1 GCA_018066065.1 Candidatus Cryptobacteroides faecihippi | reverse complement strand
ATCCATGTCGACTCTCTGCACCGAAGCAGAATCCCTTTCTGCAAGCCAAGGATGATTCCCGTAGCGGACATTGTCGACATTTGTCTTGTGGATGTCAGTAGGAAGCCTCTTCCTTGCAAGGCTCTGGCGCGCATCGAGCCTGGCGATCTCCAGGTTGCTTTCCTTGCCAGGGAACGGATCGGTGATCCTGAGATAGGCCACCTTGAAGGCATCCTCGATCCTGCCTTCGGAGGAATTAACGGAGAGGACCGCGTATCTTCCCTTGATTGTGTTGGTGTAGTAAGTCAGTCCGCTCATTGAAGGGCCGGTGATGAGTTCCGCCCTGTCCTCGCCTGAGAAGCCGCAATGCTTGTTCATGAACGCAGAAGCGAATCCGACGGAAGGGACTTCCTCGTCAGGGAAAGCATTCATGCCCGTGTCAAAGCGGAACTCAAGGCTGAGGTGATAGCCGAGGGCGACAGGCTGTGACTTTGTCCACCAGACCTTGGCACCATTAGAGAGAGTCCAGCACACATAGTCCTTCTCCCCTGCCTTCCTGACCTTGACGATCTTCCCGGCGGAAGGATTGGCCTCGATGGTGAAATGATCGTAGACGATGTAGTCGGAGGCAATCTCCGAGGCACGGACGCCATCGATGATGGAGCGCATCTGCGCCTCTGTCGGAATCGACTTGGCCTCCTTCTCATTGTAGCAGTTGGAATAGACCATCTGCGCCTCTGAGAACATCTTGCGGGCAAGCGGTGCCACTTCTGAATATTCAAGATTCTCAAGTACTTCCCTCTTGAGCGTCCTCAACTCCTCCGGAGTCGTGCAAGGGAAGCCATTGAGGAAGCTCTGCACACAGGCCTTGGCGATGTCGCTGTTGTCAGGCGCGCTGACGGCCTCTTCAGCACCGAGGCGGCTGCGCTTCATGACGCTGACCTTCGCCTGCTCGAACTCATCTTCGGAGATGCCATGGCGGGCAACCCTCTCGATCTCGGTGCAGGTCATCCTGAGGCACTCGGCCATGCTGTCCGGAGACTTAGGCGCAAGGGTGAACTGATTCATGTAGAAATAAGGTGACTCGTCACCCAGCACAATCACGGCAGACTTGGCAGGAGAATCCTTCTCCTGGCACTTTCTCTCAAGATGCTCGCCCACAACAGAAGTCACGACCTGCCTTGAAAGAAGGTCCTTGAAATAGTCGACGGAGTTCTTCGGGAAAGCAGGATACTCCTGCTTGGCAAAGACCTTGAGGGCAGTGTATCTGAGCTGCGGGTCGGTCATGTCCTCGAAGACAGGGCCTTCCTGGACAGGAGGAGCATAGTTGCCCTTCTGCTCAGGATTGACGGAAGCAGGGACATCGGAGAAAGTCCTGCGGATCCTTGCCTCGATGTCATCCAGGTCGATGTCTCCCACAACGACCACGGCCTGGAGGTCAGGACGGTACCACCTGTGGTAGAAGTCCAGGATCTCCTCACGCTTGAAATTGAGGATGATGTCCATGTCACCGAGAACGGTACGGTCAGGATGCTTCCCTCCCTTGTAGAGGATCTGCGTCTGACGGTTTGCCATGCGGTAGCGCTGTCCGTCACGGTTTCTCCACTCCTCGTGGATGACACCGCGCTCGGCATCGATTGCATCCTGCTCACAGCTGATGTCACAGGACCAGTCCCTCACTGCAAGAAGGACGGAATCCACAAAGGACTCGCGCACGAGCGGGACTCTCGAGATGTTGTAGACAGTCTCGGTCCTGGAAGTGTAGGCATTGACATTTGCCCCGAAACGAACACCCTCCCTGGCAAGGAAATCAAGGATACCCTTGTCAGGAAAGTGTGCAGTGCCGTTGAAGGCCATATGCTCAAGGAAATGCGCAAGGCCATTCTGGTTGTCATCCTCCTGAAGTGCACCCACATTGTGTGCGATGAAGAAATCCGCACAGCCCTTAGGCGATTCATTGTGATAGAGATAGTAAGTCAAGCCATTGTCAAGCTTTCCCTTGCGGAAACCCTGGCCGTCAGGAACGACGGCTGCCTGCGCCGCCAGCGAGACAAGCAGGCAGAAAACAGAAAATGCTCTTTTCATGATGTCAGAAAGTAAGGCCCAAGGAGATCAAAGCGACATTGCGGCTGCGGCCTGCAACAAACTCAGGAGCCTTCATGAGAGAAGAGAAATCATCGCTGAGAGTGCAGTAAGCCTCGATCGACTTCTTGATCGGCCTTGAATATGTGATCATGAGACCCGCACCGGCAAATGGAGCTGTCTCAAACTCGAACTGTCTGTTTAAGAGATCATCGAAAGACTTAAGGTTGCTTCCGGTGCTCGTGGCAAGGGTGCCGTCCTTTGCAGCATTGCCGAATCCGGCACCTCCGCGGACGGAAGCGCCAAAGGCAATCATACCCTTGGAAAGATAGAAATACTTGTCGACGA
The DNA here is from genome assembly GCA_018066065.1 of Candidatus Cryptobacteroides faecihippi. GTDB lineage: Bacteria > Bacteroidota > Bacteroidia > Bacteroidales > UBA932 > Cryptobacteroides > Cryptobacteroides faecihippi. Next base: position 544 of record JAGHSC010000084.1, on the reverse strand, counting down.
AGGCCTTGGCCTCAACCGAAGTCTTGTCATGGTCACGGTAGTAAGGATAGATTGTGGCGCGCAGAGTGCGCATCTGCATCTCGGCATCGAAGCCGAACTGCATTGAAGGTCTTCCGGACTCGATGCCGGTGGAACCCTTGTAGCCAAGATTGGCAGAGAAGTCCTTTCTGTCAAGGACCTGCTTGGAACCGGTGTAGGTCACGACTGTGTTGGCACCGGCAGATGTAGTGTACTTGAATGAGTTCTCGGTGTTGGAGATGAACTTTGCCCCTGCTCCGAAATGGATGTCGTGCAGGCTTCTCTCCCCACCGAGGAGGAAGCGTCCTTCATACGAGAATTCAGGGCCGCTGTAGGTGAAGTACTCAGGCATGTTGGAAGTACCGAAACCATACCTTCCGGAGCGATAGAGTCCCTTGAGGACTCCATGATAGGCACCGTACCTGACCTGGAGCGAACCTCCGTAGAAGTTGTTGGTCATAGGCTGGAAATCGGAAGGAGAGACGATTCCGTAGGTTCCTTCCACAGACTCTGTGGTACCGAAGAA
>JAGHSC010000227.1 GCA_018066065.1 Candidatus Cryptobacteroides faecihippi | reverse complement strand
TCGCCGCTTACCAGTACGCAATGTACGGAATGGGCAACGTTCCAGAGCAGATCATCTCAGAGGCTGCCGTCGAGCTTCTCAAGGATGAGAAAAGGCTCCGCAACCTTGAGGAAAGCGTTGAGAACGAGAAGGTTCTTGCAGCTGTCAAGGAAGTCATGACCATCTCCAACAGGAAGATCACCGAGGAGAAGTTCCGCGCACTGAAGTAATCTCAGATGGACAGTAACGAATTCAGAAAATTCGCAGTCAAGGGTCAGGGAATCAATTCTCTGACCCTCGACCGCTATAGCCGTACCGCCGACGCCTACATCAATCCTACGATCATCGAGGAAAGGAAGCTCAACGTGGCATCCATGGATGTCTTCAGCCGCCTTCTGATGGACCGCATCATCTTCCTCGGGGTTCCGATCGACGATGATGTCGCGAACATCCTTCAGGCACAGCTCCTCTTCCTTGCCTCGACTGACCCTTCCGCTGACGTGTCCCTCTACATCAACACTCCTGGCGGACAGGTCACTTCCGGCCTTGCGATCTACGACACAATGCAGCTCATCGAACCTGATGTCGCAACGATCTGTACCGGAATGGCTGCATCCATGGGTTCTGTTCTTCTCTGCGCAGGCGAGAAGGGCAAGCGCTCCTGCCTCCCTCACTCACGCGTGTTGATCCATCAGCCGCTTGGTGGAGCACAGGGACAGGCTTCCGACATCATGATCGCGGCCAAGGAAATCGAGAAGACACGCAAGGAACTCTACGACATCATCTCATCGCATTCAGGCCAGCCTTTCGAGAAGGTGTTCGCCGATGCAGACAGAGACTACTGGATGACCGCGACCGAAGCCCTTGAGTACGGCATGGTCGATGAGATCCTTACCAAGAAATCCAAGTAATGGCAGGAAAGAAACAGGGCGGGACAACCCGCCATTGCATGTTCTGCGGCAGGTCTGAGAAGGAAGTCCCGTTCCTTCTCCAGGGCCTTGACGGCTTCATCTGCAGCGATTGCGTGGAGCTGGCGCATGACTACCTCAAGGATGCGCTCGGCAAGTCATCCGCTGCTTCGCAGAGCGAGGCCGGAAGGCTTGACAACCTCAAGAAGCCGCAGGAAATCAAGGCTTTCCTTGATGAATATGTGATCGGGCAGGATCGTGCCAAGAAGATGCTCGCAGTCTCTGTCTACAACCACTACAAGAGGATCAACCACAACCTTCTTGACAAGAAGGATGACGACGTCGAGCTTGAGAAGTCCAACATTCTTCTAGTCGGTCCTACCGGAACCGGCAAGACATTGCTGGCCAGGACCATAGCCAAGCTTCTCGACGTTCCGTTCACCATCGTGGACGCGACTGTCCTCACCGAGGCCGGCTACGTCGGCGAAGATGTGGAAAGCATCCTCACCAGGCTCCTTCAGGAAGCCGACTTCGATGTCGCAAAGGCAGAGAGGGGAATCGTCTTCATCGACGAGATCGACAAGATTGCCCGCAAGAGCGACAACCCATCGATCACACGCGACGTTTCCGGAGAGGGCGTCCAGCAGGCGATGCTCAAGCTCCTTGAAGGCAACGTGATCAACGTACCGCCGAAGGGAGGCCGCAAGCATCCGGAGCAGGAGTTCATCCACGTCAACACCCTGAACATCCTCTTCATCTGCGGAGGTGCCTTCGAAGGCATCGAGCGCAGGATCGCCCAGAGGCTCAACACTCAGGTGATCGGCTTCGGAGCTCAGCAGAAGCAGAAGATCGACAAGGAAAACCTCCTCAGGTACGTCGATGCGCAGGACATGAGAGCCTATGGCCTCATCCCTGAGATCATCGGACGTCTTCCAGTCATCACCTATCTTGATTCTCTCGACAGGGATGCCCTTCTCAGGATCCTTACGGAGCCGAAGAACGCCATCCTTAAGCAGTACGAGAAGCTTTTCGAGATGGACGGCATGCAGCTGAAGCTTGCCGACGGAGTCAAGGAACTCATCGTCGACACTGCCATCTCCAACAAGCTCGG
>JAGHSC010000108.1 GCA_018066065.1 Candidatus Cryptobacteroides faecihippi | reverse complement strand
TGGAGATGTCGCCATGATGGCTGATGACATCCCTGACCGCCGAGGACGAGATGTGTGAATATTCCTGGGCCGTAGGGATGATGATCGTGTCGACAAGAGGATAGATGTGACGGTTCGCATCTGCGATTGCCTGCTCGTTGTCGAAGTCCGTCATGTTCCTGACTCCCCTGACAATGTGCTTGATGCCCAGCTGGCGGCACAGGTCCACGGTAAGCCCGTCATAGCTGATGATGCTGACACCCTGAAGGCCCCTGCAGGCCTGCGCGATGATGTCCTTGCGCTGTTCCGTGTTGAAGAATCCGCGCTTGGCCTGGTTGACACCGATTGCGACCACTACCTCATCGAAGATGGTCAGTGCGCGGGTCAGGATGTTGAGATGGCCTGCGGTGAACGGATCGAACGATCCCGGAAACAATGCTACTTTTTTCATTTGATTATAATTGCCAGTCTATCGGTTCCCTGCCTTCTGCGGCAAGGAACTCATTGGTCTTGGAAAAATGCCTGCAGCCGAAGAAGGCGCCCTTGGCCAGAGGAGACGGATGGGCTGCTTCGAGCACATGGTGCCTGGATGTGTCGATCAGTTCCCTCTTGCTCCTGGCAAAGTTGCCCCAGAGGAGGAAGACTACCCCCTCGCAGTTGTCGGAGATGCAGCGGATGACAGCATCCGTGAACTGCTGCCAGCCGATCCTGCTGTGCTATGCGGGCTCGCCGCTCCTCACCGTAAGGATCGAGTTGAGAAGCATCACGCCCTGGCGGGCCCACTTCTCAAGGTCAGGCTTCCCACTCATGGTGACCCCGAGGTCGGTCTCTATCTCCTTGAATATATTCTTGAGGGAAGGCGGTGCCGGTACGCTCTCAGGCACGGAGAAGCTCAGGCCCATCGCCTGGCCCGGGCCATGGTACGGGTCCTGGCCGAGGATCACAACCTTCACCCGGTCAAGCGGAGTAAGCTCGAATGCCTTGAAGATCATCCTTCCGGGAGGGAAGATGGTCTTCCCTTCGGCCTTCTCGCGGTGGAGATAGTTGACAAGCCCGGCGAAATAGGGCTTGTCGAACTCTTCCTGAAGAGCCTTCTTCCAGCTTTCCTCGATCAAGACTTCCATGGTGCAGAATCTATTGGAAAATGAAGGAGATCACGTCGTCGATCGTCTTGACGTAGTGGAAATCAAGACCTTCCACGTAGACAGGCTTGATGTCCTCGACGTCCTTGCGGTTGTCCTCCGAGATCACGATCGTGGTGACTCCGGCGCGCTTGGCGGCAAGGATCTTCTCCTTGATGCCGCCGACCGGCAGGACACGTCCCCTGAGCATCATCTCACCGGTCATCGCGATGCCCTTCTTCACGGCCTTGCCCCTGAGGGAAGAAACGATGGAGCTCACGATGGTGATGCCGGCCGATGGGCCGTCCTTAGGCGTAGCGCCCTCAGGGACATGCACATGGATGTCCTTCTGGTCGAACTCCTCGGATGTGATGCATGCCAGCTCAGGATGAGCCTTGATGTACTGGTAGGCAATCGTTGCGGATTCCTTCATGACATCGCCGAGATTTCCGGTCATGCTCAATGCACCCTTGCCCTTGCTGACCTGGCTCTCGACGAAGAGGATCTCTCCTCCCATCTGCGTCCAGGCAAGGCCGGTGACGACTCCCGGGCTCTCATTTCCCTTCTGAAGGTCATGGAAATTGGTCGGAAGGCCAAGATACTCCTTGAGATGCTCCTTCTTCAGGACCTTTGGATATTCCTCCTCCATGGCAATCTTCCTGGCGGTGACACGGGCGATCTTCGCAATCTGCTTCTCCAGGCCGCGGACTCCGGACTCGTGGGAGTACTCATCGATGATCCTGGCCAGGGCCGCCTTGTCGATGCGGAGATCCTTCTTGCCTATTCCGTGTTCCTCAAACTGCTTCGGCACGAGGTAGTGTCTTGCAATCTCCATCTTCTCCTCGGCAAGGTAGCCGGTCACATTTATCAGTTCCATCCTGTCAAGGAGGGCAGGCTGGATCGTGGAGATGTTGTTCGCAGTCGTGATGAAGAGCACATCAGAGAGATCGTAGTCGATGTCGAGATAGTTATCGTGGTAGGCGACATTCTGCTCAGGGTCAAGCACTTCCAGCAAAGCTGAAGAAGGGTCGCCCTTGTGGTCGCTGCCGACCTTGTCGATCTCGTCGAGGACAATCACAGGATTGGATGCGCCAGCCTTGTTGATTCCGTTGAGGATACGTCCCGGCAATGCTCCGACATAAGTCTTCCTGTGGCCACGGAGCTCTGCCTCGTCATGCATTCCGCCGAGCGCAACCCTGACATACTTCCTGCCGAGAGCCCTTGCGATGGACTTGCCGAGACTTGTCTTTCCCACTCCCGGAGGGCCGTAGAGGCAAAGGATCGGAGACTTCATGTTTCCCTTCAGCTTCAGCACGGCAAGGTACTCGATGATCCTTTCCTTGACCTTCTCCAGGCCATAGTGGTCATCATCCAGGACCTTGACAGCATGCTTGAGGTCGAGGTTATCCTTGGACATCTCTCCCCAAGGGAGGTCCAGCATGAACTCGATGTAGTTGTACTGTATGCTGTAGTCAGGCGATGAAGGGTTGTACTTCATTAGCTTCGCGAGTTCCTTCTCGAACTGCTTGCCGACAGCCTCAGGCCACTTCTTCGTCCTGGCCTTGGCGCGGAGCTTCTCGAACTCCTCTTCCTCATCCATCCCAAGCTCTTCCTGGATGGTCTTGAGCTGGTTGTTGAGGAAATACTCCCTCTGCTGCTGATCTATCTCGCTCTTTACCTTCTGGTTGATCTCCTGCTTGATGCGGAGGAGCTGGGTCTGGATCTCCAGCACGCTGAGAAGCTTCATCGCCCTGGTCTTGAGCTCGGCATAGCGGAGGAGGTTGACCTTGTCACCGAAGTTCTCGACGTCGATCGTCGTGGCAACGAAGTTCACAAGGAAAGGGAATCCTTCGATGGACTTGAGCGCGCCCACAGCCTCCTTCGGGGCGAACGCCGATGAGCGGATGATGGATGAGGCCTTCTCCTTGAGAGCCTCAGAGATCATCTTCGTGTTCACGTCATCCTCCGGGACGATGTCCTCTTCGTAGGTAACCTTGGCAGTGATGTACGGCTCGGTGGAGATCACATCGCCCATCCTGAGCCTTACGGCACCCTGAAGGATGGCGGTGGCAGTGCCGTCCGGCATGTCGAGGACCTTCATGATACGGCACACTGTTCCGTACTCGAAAAGATCCTCACCGCCCGGATCCTCGACCGACAGGTCTTTCTGAGGGACGGCTCCTATGTAGGAATCAAGCCTCTCGGCATCACGGATGAGCCTGATCGACTTCTCACGTCCGATGGTGACAGGGTAGACCATGCCTGGGAAGATGACCGCATTGCGCAGGGCAAGGATGGGAAGGACCTCGGGAAGTTCCGAAGTCTCCACCTTTGCCATCTCCATCCCCTGCATGACCGGGATTATGCTGACTTCAGCCCCATTGGGAAGCAGAAGCTCTGAATTGAATTCTTTCTTCATATATGTTTCAGTACGCGCATGGCGGATTCCTTCTGTCAAATTGGCAGAAAAGGATGCACACACAGCGTGGCACAGAGTATGGTCAATCACCGTGCCAGAAGTCTTTCCAAGAAAAATGATTTTATGATTTTGATTATTAAAAAAATAAGCCTATTTTTGCACTCCGTTTCCATTTAAAAAAACGGATCAAGTAGCTAAAGTATTAATTAGAAAGAATATGACAAAGGCAGAAATCGTTAATGAGGTTGCGAAGACAACCGGAATCGAAAAGATCGCAGTACAGTCAGTTGTAGAGGCATTCATGGATACTGTCAAGGATTCAATCGTAAGGAAGGAACCTGTATATCTTCGCGGTTTCGGCAGCTTCATCGTAAAGCACAGAGCACAGAAGGCTGCACGCAACATCACCAAGAAGACCACCATGACAATCCCTGCACACGACATTCCAGCATTCAAGCCAGCCAAGGTCTTCGTGAGCGCAGTCAAGGAAAAGTAATTACTTAAATCTATATCATCATGCCAAGCGGTAAGAAAAGAAAGAGACATAAGATGTCGACGCACAAGCGCAAAAAACGCTTGCGCAAGAATAGACACAAGAAGAAGTAAATTCTCGTGTCTGCCATTTTAGCAGTCTGCTAAAAGAAAGAGGCTGACCGGAAGTGCCGGACAGCCTCTTTTCCTATTATAAGTACCACCATTGCAATTTCCTCATGGAGTCCGAAAAGTCTGAAAAGGATCTGATTGTCGACGTCACGTCGACAGACGTTCACATCGCGCTGATGGAGAACCATCGCCTGATTGAACTGAACAAGGAGTCCAGCAAGGGGCACAGTTTTTCCGTCGGAGATGTCTTCCTCGGAAAAGTGAAGAAGATTCTGCCTGCGCTCAATGCTGCCTTTGTGGACATCGGAGACAAGAAAGAGGCATTCGTGCATTATCTGGACCTGGGCCTGTACTTCAACGCATTCGACGAGTTCGTGCGCAAGAGCAACCCGAACACCGATCTTGGAACCCTCTATTCGAAGATCAAGATCGGGCCGATCCTCGAGAAGGAAGGCAGGATCGAGAAAGTCCTCACACCGGGACAGATGATCATCGCACAGATTGTCAAGGAGCCGATCTCCACCAAAGGGTCGCGACTGACTGCGGAAATTTCATTGGCAGGACGCAACATAGTACTGCTGCCCTTCGCCGAGAAGGTCAGCGTTTCCCAGAAGATCTCCTCGAAAGAGGAGAAGAAGAGACTCGAGACCTTGGTCAAGAGCATCCTCCCGAAGAACTACGGAGCAATCATCCGCACAGCAGCCGAAGGCAAGAACGCCGCAGTGCTGGTCGCAGAAGTCAAGTCTCTGATAGAGAAATGGGAAGGCTCATGGCAGAAAGTCGCCAAGTCGAAGACCACACAACTGCTGTTCACCGAGTACAGCAAGACCACCACAATCCTCAGAGACCTTCTGAACGATTCGTTCACCAATGTCTACGTCAACGACGAGACCATCTACGAGGAGACAAGGAAGTATATTTCACTGATCTCACCGGATCAGGAAAAGATCGTAAAGCTTTACGATGGCAAGGACGCCATCTTTGACCACTTCGAGGTCACAAGGCAGATCAAGAGTTCTTTCGGCAAGGTGGTGCCGATGAAGCAGGGAGCCTATCTGGTCATCGAGACCACGGAAGCCCTGAATGTGATCGACGTCAACAGCGGCATACGTGCCAAGACCTCCAACCAGGAGGAGAACACTTTCGAGGTCAACAAGATCGCAGCCGAAGAGATTGCCAGGCAGCTCAGGCTCAGGGACATGGGAGGAATCGTGATCGTGGATTTCATCGACATGGAATCCGGAGAGCACAGGAACGAGCTCCATCGCTACATGCAGCAACTCATGGAGAACGACCGTGCCAAGCACAATGTGCTTCCACTGACGAAGTTCGGTCTCATGCAGATTACCAGGCAGAGGATCCGTCCCGTCACGGAGATCAACACCACAGAAGTCTGCCCAGTGTGCCATGGAACAGGCAAGATCTCATCCAGCGTCGTGATCGACGAGGAGATTGAACGCAAGATCGCCTTCTGTGTGGAAAAGGGCAACAAGGAACTCACCCTCAAGGTCAGTCCTATCCTGGGAGCCTACCTCAAGCGAGGACAGTCGGTGCTTTCCGACAAGTCCTTCATCGGGAAATGGAAGAAAAAGTACGGTTGCAAGCTGACCGTGACGGAAGCCACGGACTTTTCAGTCCTGCAGAATGAACTTTATGACAAGAAAGGAGACAGGTCAGATTCATGACCTGTCTTTTTCTATCTTCCCGTGATCCTCTTCACGATGAAGACAAGGAGCAGGAAAACGAACATGAAGACGGAGATCCTTCCTGCCACGTCTCCATGAATGACAAAGAAAGTCTTCTCCGAGCTCAGGCCCACAGTTCCCGAGAGCACCTCAGGCTGCCACCACGAAGTGTGCGAGACAATCTTTCCGGAAGGATCGATGATTGCAGAGATTCCCGTGTTGGCACAGCGCGCGATCCAGCGCCTGGTCTCGATGGCCCTGAGCGAAGCATATGAAAGATGCTGCCTGTATCCCGGAGTGTCCTTCCACCACGCGTCATTCGTGATCACCGCAAGGAGACGCGCCCCCTTCCTCACATATTCAGCGCAGTACTCGCCATAGACTGACTCATAGCAGATCGCACTTCCGACAGGTATCCTGGAGACTGCACTTCCCGTGGTGTCATATTCATTGAAGATGAGGTTGGTGACTTCCTTCTGGCCGATGTTGCGACCCATCACGCCACCGAGCATGTCATCGATCGGACAGAAGATTGCCGGATAGGGAGTCTTCTCGACGGCAACGACCAGCTTGCTCTTGTGGAAGATCTGCGGCTGGGTCCCCTTGCTGAGCATCAGGGATGAGTTGTGCGTCTCCATCCAGATGCCGTCTCCCCTGCCCCTGGCTGTCTTCGACGGCTTCACAGGAGACTGTACGTAGGTACGTGACGATGCGCCGAAGAGAAGGTTTGTCCCAGGGCGTCCATCCACAAAACTTTGGAAGAGGTCAACGGTTGGGCTGAGCATCAAATCGTTGGTAACCACATCGTTGGTAAATGTCTCAGGCGCGAGGAAAAGCGTATTCCCCGAAGATGGGGCGGATTCCATCTGAGAGAGGAGGAAAGCATTCTGTTCCTCCTGGCTCATGCCTCCGAACTTGTTGTATGGATCGATGTTCGGCTGGGCAATGACGACATCCATGCTGCCATCCGGCTCGCCAGGCTTGAGGAACATCGAGATGACGGGAGGTGCCAGCAGGGCAACGGCAACACCCAGCACGGAAGCGGTCCTGGCGATTCTGTTCATTTCCTTCCACCCGCCCCTGCACAGGGAAACAAGGATTCCGAATATTCCAAGATTCGTGACCCAGATCCACAGGGAGCCTCCCAGCGTGCCTGAATACTCATACCACTGGATCCAGTCCGTAGTGCGGGCAAACGAGTTGCCAAGGACAAGCCATGGCCAGCTGATCTCGGCGGATGTCAGGTAGAAACGTTCCCAGGCAATCCACATGAAAGCCAGGAAGAGATAGGGAAGATGTCCGTTGGCATGCTTCCTGCTCCACCTGAAGAGGCTGAAGATCAGTGACATCTGAAGTGCATTCGCAAAGATGGCGAAAAGGCCTCCGCCAACCGTGGCATTGCAGACCCAGAAGGTCGTCGCAGCGTTCCAGAGGACAAAGCAGGCATAGTGCCACCAGAAGAAATGCTTCATGCCGGTCGCCGTCGCAATCTCTTCGGCAAAGAGAAGCGGCACAAGGGCTATCAGGGAAAGGAATCCGGTTCCCGGCACAAGAAAAGGCACGCTCAGCAGGATTGCAGAGAGTGCCACAAGTGAAGCTATCGTCGTTTTCCTTGACATTTCAATCATGTTGATCAGGATCATCTAATGCGGTCGATCTTCAGTTGCTGGATCTTGTAGGACTGCCCACACATGCTGACAAAGATAGTGACCATGAATGTCTCGCCTCCGGCATTGAGGTTGCCAAGTGCATACTTGGAGTTCTGCCCGGATGCGGTGTGGTTGATCTCGAACGTCCTTGGCTTGTACTTCTCGAAGAAGAACTTCAGGATCTGGGTCGCCTGGTTCTTGCTTGAGTTGCTGGTGGTGGACATGACCGAAATCTCAAGATTGTCGGCGAACCACGCGGAAAGGCTTTCAGCATCGCCGGCGGCAATGTACTTCGAGATCGGGACAAACACGTCATAGCTGTCTCCGCCTGCAAAGGCAGACTGACAGCCGATCAGCATCATCGATGCCACGAGAATTCTTCTGAAGAGTTGCATTATGCTGTCATTCTTGCAAATACCGAGCCACTTTCTTACCTTTGCCATGGATGAAGATCAGTTTGCTTACAGTTGGCAGAACCGACATCTCATGGGTACGGGAAGGCCTGGACAACTATGCCTCCAGGCTCAGCCACTACGTGCCATTCTCCATTACGGAAATCCCTGAGCTCAAGAATGTTTCAGCATTGTCCCAATCGCAGATCAAGGAAAGGGAAGGAAAGCTCATCCTCAAAGCCCTGAAGCCTTCCGACAGAGTCATCCTGCTCGATGAGCACGGAAAGGAATTCCGTTCTGTCGAGTTCGCGGCCTACATCGAGAACCTTCTGCGCGGAGGTGGCAAGGATATTGTTTTCGTGATCGGCGGAGCCTACGGCTTTTCCGATGAGATCTACGCCAGGTGTGACGGGAAGATGTCCCTGTCGAAGATGACATTCTCGCACCAGATGGTAAGGACGATATTCACGGAACAGCTCTACAGGGCATTCACCATCATCAAGGGAGAACCATATCATCACGAATGAAAACCAGGAAGGCCAGAACAGGAGACCTGATCGTAGAGGTGCTGATCGTCATCGCGGCGGTCATACTCGGCATATCCCTGTCAATGAGCAACGTCAGGAGGGACACCGACAGGGCCGCGAGGAAAGTCGAGAAGGCAGTCTCGGAAAGGATGGCAATCCTGAAAGACTTCTCGGACAAGGCTCTTTCCGCAGGACGGAACGAATGGATCGGCAGCATGGGCCTGCCGGACGACATGGTGATCTACCGCTACCTCGACGATTCCCTGAAGTCCTGGTGCAACCGATTCCCCCTGAAGAATGACAACATCAACGTCAGGGCCATCTACCAGAGACTCTCCAGGCCGCACGAGAACGTCTTCTCCCCTCTCACCGAAGTAACCGGCAAGGTTTCATTCGTGAACTACGGCCAGAAATGGTACCTCGTCCGTTCAGAGATACTCAACAACGGAAGAGTCATCTCCGGACTTGAAATCATAGACTTGACACAGGATGACTCCCCTGGAGGGGTCAACAGGCAACTGGGACTTGGCGCAGCATTCTCCATTGTACCGCTGTCAGAGAGCGGAGGATCGCCCGTCACACTGGATGGAGTACCGATCTTCAAGGTGATCGACAACGGCGCCACAGGAGCATCGCTGATGGCGCACTCGGTGCTCATCTGGATCTCGATCGCACTGCTCGTCATCGCCATATTCGTCCATCTGACCAACAAGAGATGCCTGAAGAGGCTCCTGGCCGTCATACCTGCGCTCTACGTCACAATGGCGGCAACGGTCCTGTGGGGGCAGACAATCAAGGACAGCTCGACAATGTTCTCCCCTCTGGTCTATGCAGACGGGAAGATCTTCAACTCGATCGGTGATGCCTTCATCTTCTCGATGGCGATCGCGATGACAATCCTCTGCTTCTTCCTGGTCAGGGAGGACATCTACAGGAAGCTGGCATCACGAAGAAAGCCAGCAGCCTTCTCACTCTATGCCGCCACGGTGTCCCTGGCACTGGCTGGGCTTTTCACCTACATCCACCTCCTCATAAGAAGCATCATCTTCAACTCCAACATCATCCTGGAGCTGTACAAGTTCAACGAGCTCAACAGCGTCAGCCTGCTGGTCTACACCACACTTGCACTGCTTCTGATGGCGGGTGCCCTCCTGTTCCAGATGCTGATGCCTGCCATCAGGAAGATTACCGGCAAGAGATTCAACGCCTACTCCACAGTCTGCAGGGTCATCTACGCCTCCATGCTCTCATCATGGATACTGCTTGAAGTTGCATCCCTGGGATTCGAGAAAGAGAAGGACAGGGTCGCAGTGTGGGCAAACAGGCTTTCGATCGAAAGGGACATCCGCCTGGAGCTTGACCTCAGGATGCAGGAAGACAAGATTGCATCAGACCAGTACCTGGCGACATTCGCAGCAATGAAGAACAGCACCTTCTTCGTCAGGAACAGGATAGTCGACAACTACCTGGGCAGGATCTCCCAGGACTACGATGTCGGAGTGGAGATATTCACCGAGGACATGAAGACTCCTCAGACTGTCGCCTATTTCACAAGCATGGTGTCCAGCGGCATCGCCATCAACGAAGGGTCGCGATTCCGCTACATCAGTGACGACAAGGGGAATCATCTCTACGTCGGAAGCTTTGCCTTCTACAGCCCGGACAATGGCCTTGCGATGATGCTCCTGTCTGTCTCTCCGAAATCCAACAGGGAGGAAAAGGGATACGGTGCAATCCTGGGCTACAGCCCTCCGGGAGAAGTACTGATGCCTTCAAGGTACTCCTATGCGAAGTACTCGTCGCTCAGCCTGACCTCTTCCAAGGGAAACTACGCCTACCCTACTCTCCTTGACGACATGCTTCAGGAAGAGCTTCTGGCAGCTCCCGACGGACTTGCAAGGGTCAACGGATACACCCATTTCATAAACATGGTCTCAGGCGAGATGATGATCATCATCTCCAGGCCCAAGACAGAGAACTACAGCTACTTCGTATCCTTCCTCCTGTGCGCCCTGGTCATCTACCTGCTGCTGTCGATCCTGACCCTCGCAAGGAAAGGCAGGAAGGACAAGGAGAAGAACTACTACAAGTCAAGGATCAACGCCGCAATGATGATAGCGCTGATCATGACCCTGATCGCACTTGCATCGGTGAGCGTAACCTTCGTCTACAAGAGGAACAACGCCAACATGATGTCGTCCATGGCCAGCAAGGTAAACTACCTCCAGACAATGCTCCAGGCAAGATTCCGATTCGCCCAGGACCAGTCATTCCTGAACAGTGCGGAGTTTTCCGAAGTTCTGGAGGATGCCAGCAGCACGATGAAGGCAGACATCACGCTCTACTCCATTGGAGGAAGGGAGGTAAAATCCACGACACCGGAGGTCTTCGACAGGATGTTCCTCCCTGCCAGGATGGACCCCGCTGCCTACGAGAACATTGTCTACAAAAACAGGAAGTACTTCATCAACAGCGAAAGAATAGGCTCACAGAAAGTCTACTTCCTCTATGC
>JAGHSC010000194.1 GCA_018066065.1 Candidatus Cryptobacteroides faecihippi | reverse complement strand
GTTTGATTCGAAACCCTCACCGGTCGGTCCCCGCTCAGCCTCCAGTCGGTCTCCAGTCAGCCTCAGATCAGCCTCCGCTCGGTCTCCAGTCGGACTCAGATTAGCCTCCGCTCGGTCTCCGGTCGGCTTGCGTCAGGTGCAGGAAGCGGGAATCTGCACCGGAACAAACGAAAAATCAACCGCGAAGTGCAATCTGCCCCATCCTGCACCTAATCAGAAAAAATCAAAGCCCAAAAATTCGATCGACATCATTTTTCTCCATCTTGAGCAGACGTCGGATCTGATTGCTTGAGGCATGATAATCCTTGCGAAGGATTCGCGCGATGTTCACTTTTGCCCCGACCGGAAGCAATGATGGAGGGATCCCACGGTTACTCTTTTCTGCGAGCATGACAACCACTGAGAAAAGTTCCTCATCAGTCACGACAAGCCTGTCTCCATACCTCACAGCCTCCCGGCTGAAAGTCTCATGATCTTTGGAAATCATGCTGAAATAGTGATGGGCATCGCGGAAAAAAGACTGTCCGAGAGCATAATCAGCATAGCTTGACGGAAGAATCATTCCATCACCGAAAGCATAACGGTCAGGAAAGACAAAAGATGACCTGTGCGACAGCAACCTTTTCAACCGATACGGCAGATCATTGGCCCGGATACCATGGCCGAGATACGCAATGGAATTGAAATAAAGACATCCTGAACCCCAAGGATAAGAGAAAGGAGTAGACATAGGATCGACAAGGAAACCATTCCGGTTGCAATAGACAATCTCGTTCCTGACACTCAGGAGGGACTCGATAGGGATAGGGTCATCAATGGCAAGGCCTTCAAGGTTGTAATGCAATCCTTTCAAACGCAGATAGCGCCGCTCGCGATAGCGGAAACGATCGATGAAGTCAAAAGCAGTCATTCTGTCACTGAAAGCAGCGACAACGTGAAGGTGATTGGACATCATCTGATCAGAAATGATGACCAATCCTGCTTCTGCAGCACTTATGGCAATGTTGGAAACAGAGAATCTGAAATCATTCTCACAAAGATTAAAACTGTAGGTAAAGTCTCCGGGAGTGCATATGTGCCAGATTCCACCATAGTCCGACAGTGCTCTGTCAAAACGCTCCTGACATATTCTTTCCTTATCGAAATAATTAGCCATATCCAATCAAAATCCAATCAAACGCCACATGACTCGAAGGACAAATATCGCAAAAAGGATCAGCAACTTCTTAAAGAAAGAGACAAAACACGTAAGCCCGGTGCAGGAAGCGGGAATCTGCACCGGAGGAAATAAAAAAAAGACGCTGCGGTGCAAATGGAGAGCCATTGCACCGCAGGTCTACTACTCGGCGATGTCGATCTTGAGAAGTCTGGTGACTCCACCTGCCGAATCCTTGGAAGGACAGACCTTCAATGAAATGCCGTTGCGCGACTTCTTGAAAGGGACAGGCTCTCCGGTCTGGACGTCGATTACCCTTTTAGGCTTGAAACCCAGTCCAGAAAGAGTCACAGTAGATGCAGGGTCTTGAGCCTCATGATTGATTATCAACGCAAATGCCTGGGACTCCCCTTTCCTCAATGCAACCTCGACATCGGGATTGGTTGAATAGGTGGATGCTTTCGCTCCTGATTCCAGGAATACTTTCCTCACGAGAGCCTGAAGCACGTCTCGACCTTCCTCGTCCTCATCGATGAATGACTGAAGATAAGTGTCCTGGAGACAGAAGCCGAAAAGGAAAGCCTTGCCCTTGCCGTACCTGCTCTTCATGAGGAGAGGCTCGCCTGAAGCCATCCTGGAAACCACCTTTGCCTTCGCAGAAAGCACTCCAGAAGATTTTCTCGAAGGTACCAGATGACGAGGAGACACAACCTTGAATCCCAAAGCCTGGTCAAAGGTCTTCGCAGGAGATTTCCAATCATTGACAAACATCCACCCCGGCTCGGCATTGGTTGTGGCAGGGATCCAGAGACCTTCCTGAAGGACGCGGTCCGTCGATGCAGACTCGACGCCAAAGACCTCACTAAGGGTACGGCTTGGATCGAGAGCCTCATCCTTCTGAGGGACACAGTCGGCTATCACGGTACCACCTTTCCTGACGAACTCCTTGATCCTGCCCGCAACAGCCTCAGGAAGGATCTCCACATCAGCGAGGACAAGGACCTCATATCCATCAAGGCTGTCATCCGTGATCTGTTCTTCATGTATGACATCCATCTCACCGAAAGCTCTCAGGCAGAGTTCGAATGTAAGTGCGACATTGAAATACTCCCTGTTGGTGAGGACATGCTGCGTCCTGGGAAAGAGGAAACATGCCTTGGACTTGACTCGCTTCGCATCAAGAAGGTCGCCGCCACACTTCTGAACAGTGGCCATGCCTTCTCCAAGATCATCCCAGTGATGTGCATCGATCGGAACATTGATGCCGGTGATGATGAAGTCGGAACCACCGGCAATGGCAGTGTATGCCATCTCCCGCTCCATCCAGAACTGACTCCTGCGGTTTTCATCCATGAACCTCGAGAACCATTTAGGATTGAAGGAACCGACCCAGAAACCCATCGTCTTTCCATAGGTCTCAGTCAGATTTCTCATCTGCGCAAGAGTCCAGTGGAACTGACTCATCCTAGGCTTGAAGACAAGTCCGCTCTCGCCCACCCTGTAGTCTTCACATGTGTAAGGGTAGATGTCATAGATGAACATGTCGGCAAAGTCAGCCCCCCAATGGAAAACATCATCGCATGCCCATGCCGAATTCGAGCCGGCTCCGGCTCCGAATGTATTGTGGCTGTCATGGGTGATTGTGACCATCGGACGGGAGTCAAGCTTCTTGACCTCATCATAGACCTGGCGCCAGGCCCTGGAGAAGGTCAACGACTGGAAATTGATGAAATCCATGTACTTGCGAGGATCCTTCGCAGCCTCAGAGAACGATGACGGCATAGGGTAGCCATATTCAGAGGCAAAAGCATCCTTCGCAGGAGTCCGATAGTCGAACGAAGTGGTGTCCATGTGGAACGGCTCATCCATGAACGGGAAGATCGAATAAGGGTTGGCAATGTCCCTTACCCCACCAAGTGCAGGCTCGATGGAAGCACGTACCGAAGCAGCGTACCCAGGACTGAATATGCAATCCTCGGGCGGAACTTCACGGCCGAACTGCTCTACGCCATGAGTGAGGTAGTCGACCTTCATCCCAAGGCTCTGAGCATAGTCAAGTACGGAAGAGACATCATCATCCTTGCCATTGTAGGCTCCCGTCGCGATGTGAGTCACGCCGTGCTGGATGAAGTTGTGTATCGTCTCGCGCTTGACAGAATCCGTCAGTACCTGGTTGCTGTCACGCCAGCCCTTCCCGGACGGAACCGGTGAGAACTGAACGGAAAATGGAAAGTGTCTTTCCTCGACCTTGTGCTCGTCCTGCGCCGAAGCATCAACGCCCAAGGCATAAAGCATGAAAGCTGCAAAGAATTCTATTTTTTTCATAACTAAAACAAATGGTAAGCCAGGTGCAGGAAGCGGCAATCTGCACTGGGGAGGGCAAAATAAGGACGCTGCGGTGCAAATAATAAGCCAATGCACCGCAGGTCTACTTCACGACGATGTCGATCTTGTAGATTCCGTCATTCATGTAGCCGTACTGGAAGGACGGGAGGCAGTAGACTGCGTAGAGCCGGAAATGCTTGTCATCCAGCTTCTTGTTCATCGCATCATACTTCGAGAAGTCCCTTCCCCAGATGTACTTGCTCGGGTAGTAGGCGTAGGCCATGTGCGTCTTGTTGAAGAGCATTCCGGTCGCAAACTCCTTGAAGTCGATGTGGCTTCCGGTGCAGGTGAACTGCACATAGTCAGGAGTCTCCCCCATCCAACCCTCGGCGGCATACTCCTCCTCGACAAGGCCCTGGTGGTATGGGTCCATGACGCGGTAGATCTCCTCACCCTCAGCCTTGTAGATCTCGGTCTCGTAGGCTTTTTCGAATATGCACTCATCGAAGTAGGTGCAATTGCCATACTTGGTGAAGACAAGCTTCTTCGTGACAGTCACAATCAAGGAACTGCGCTGCGAAGGAGAGATTCCGTCAAGGATCTCAAGCTTCATCCTGTACCTGCCTGAGGTCTTGAGCTTGTTCCAGTCTCCGAATCGGATGCGGACCTTCGCCTCGCATGAGTTGGTGGCGAATGTAACCTTTGGAGTCGTCAATGTGAATATTCCTGCAGGGTCAGCTTC
This sequence comes from Candidatus Cryptobacteroides faecihippi, assembly GCA_018066065.1. Classification (GTDB taxonomy): domain Bacteria; phylum Bacteroidota; class Bacteroidia; order Bacteroidales; family UBA932; genus Cryptobacteroides; species Cryptobacteroides faecihippi. The sequence continues at coordinate 8,726 of JAGHSC010000194.1, read as the reverse complement.
CTGCCACTGAGGATCAGGGGCATCCGCAGGAGCCACATCATACATGAAGGAAATCCTGGCTTGGGAAGCGTCGCCGTCGAAGCCCCTGTAGACAGGGATCTCAAGGACACCCTTGTCGTCACCCGAGACCTCGGCGTAGAGCACCGACGAAGCGAAGGCGAATCCGCTGTCCCCATCGTACTTTTCCCCGATGGTCTCGCGGTCGCACGAGACTGCAAGGGACGCAGCAAGGAGCGACACGGCAAAAACAATGATTCTATCAATTCTGGACATAAGGATTCTGGTCTTCAGGGTTGATGTTTGGATTGTTGTCGATCTCCACCTGCGGGATCATCATGATGCATTCGATGAAGTCTGCAGGGAAGTTCAGGTACTCAGGATACTTGCTGAGGTAGTTGGTGTGGTTGGAGACCTCCTCGCCGACAGTCCAGTAGCGGGTCCACCCCTTTGCAAGCCTGAGGATGTCGAAAATGCGCCCGGTCTCGCCCCAGAGCTCGATGCGGCGCTGAAGCAGGATCTCGTCCATCAATGTCCTGACAGTGCCGACGGAACCGAATGTCTGCTCGCTTCCGGTAAGTCCGGCAACAGCAGCGGACCAGTTCGTGTCACGGCGGCTCATGACTTCACCGAGGGCATTCTTCGCACCGGAATAGTCCTGCTTGCGGCAGAGAGCCTCGGCAAGGATGAGATAGGCCTCCTCCAGACGCATGAAGATGTAGTCACCTTTGTACGACTTCTGGTCGGCCCACTGGAACTTGAACTGATTGTAGTTGATGTTGGCACCATACTTCCAGTCGGATGCAGGTACACCGATGTTGCCGTTCCACCATCCCTTGCGGATGTCAGTCTCCGGAATCTGGGCATAGAGCCAGTTGCTGATGCACTTCGGAGCTTCGGCAGCATAGTAGACATTGGTACAGGCGTCCATGTTCGAGAAGAACGACGCGAAGACAGTCGACTGGTCGGAGATAAGCTCGGCACCCCACATCACAGACGATGAAGTCACATCGTTGAATGGAGTGAGTCCGGTCGTCCATGCAGCTGTGGTATTGTTGAAGGTACCCTTGGTAACGACAGCATCGGACCTTGACAGGAGAGACGCATTCGGAGTGCTGATGGCACGCCTGGCAGCCTCGGCAGCCTTGGTCCAGTCATTCTCGACCAGAGCCACTCTCGCCTGGAGAAGGCTGGTGGAATAGAAGTCGAGGTTGGAAATATGCTTGCGCGCGACCTTGCACTCCTCGAAGAGGCTCAGCGCGGTCTCGAGGTCCAGGTCGATCTGCTTGTAGACTTCTGCGACAGAGCTGCGCTTCTTACCCTTGCTGGAAGCATCCGTAGGCTCGGTGTAGATCGGGACTCCCGGAAGGTCTTCATGACCCACAAGGGTCTGCTGATAGGACTGGATGAGCATGAAATAGGCAAATGCGCGGGCTGCATGAGCCTGTGCAAGGATGCATTCCAGCTCATTCGCGTCACCGTCGGCATCGTCCGCCGCAGCGATGATGTAGTTGACGTTGCTGATGATCTCGTAGAAGTACTTCCACGTGAAGTAGCAGCGCCAGATCTTGCTGGTGTAGCGGCTGCGCTGGTCGTAGTTGTAGTCCTTCCAGAACCAGCCGGCACCCTGGGCCGTCTGGACCATGTCCTCCCCCATCAGGTCAGCGGCAAGGGTCACGGCCATGTTGCCGAAGCACTGGTGTGCATTGGCAGTCACGAAGTTCAGGCGATTGTACATCGTGGCATAGACTCCGTTCATGGCGACCTCAAGTCCTTCCGCATTGGAAAGGATCTGCTCCTTGACGACATCGGTGGATGGAGAAGTCTCCATCAGCGAGGTGCATGAAGGGAAGATGGCCCACGCGGTGAGTGTTATGATTAAAATGATTCTTCTCATGGCTAATTAGAATTTCAGGTCGACACCAAGTGATACGGTACGGTTCGGAGTGTACGTGTACGAAGTCGAACCTGAGAAGCTTGCCTGTGGGTTCAATCCCCTCATTGCGCTGAGCATGAAGAGGTTGTCTCCGGAAGCATAGACTCTGACGGAGCGGATGTGGTACTTCTCCATCTGAGGGATGTTGAAAGTGTAGCCGGCAGAGATGTTCTTGACGCTGAAGTAGGACGCATCCACCAGGAACCTGTCGTTGATGACAGTTGTGGCAGTCGTGGTGATCTTCGGCACGTCGGTGACATCCCCTGCCTGCTGCCATGCCCTCAGAGAGTTGACATGGTAGGTCTGGCCGACGAAGGAAGGTTCCATCAGCGAGCGGTAGGTGCTGTCATAGATCTTTCCACCCAGTGAATATGTGAACAGGGCAGACAGATCCCATCCTTTGACATGGAGGTTGGAGGACAGCGATCCATAGATTGCAGGAAGCCTGCTTCCGCAGAGCCACTTGCACCCTGAAGCCACCGTCGCGTCATTGGTCACATATTCACTGCCAGGGACAGGGTTGCCCTTTTCATCCTTTGAATATGCAAGGTAGAGCTGCTCTCCCGTGGCAGGGTCGACTCCAGCGCTGCGGGCCATGTAGAAGGTGTTGACTGTCTCGCCCTCGCGGATGAGGTAGACACCATTGTTGATGTCCTCGCCGTTTCCGGTGAGCGCGACAACCTTGTTGCGTACTGTCGAGCCCATCCATGAGGCGTTCCAGTAGAGGTCAGGCTTGTTCAGGATGTCGTAGCCGAAGGTCATGTCGACTCCGGTGTTGAACATGGTTCCGACGTTGGCGTAGTAGCCCGGGAAGCCAAGGGAGATCGCAATCGGATATTCAAGGAGCATGTCGGATGTCGTCCTCCTGTACCATTCGACGGTACCGCTCAGGCGACCGAAAGCCTTGAATTCAAGGCCAACATTGACATTGGCGTTCTTTTCCCAGGTGACATCCTTGTTTTCCAGAGAGGAAATGATTGCTCCTGAATAGGTTGCATTCGGGTAGTCCATGTCGTAGAGAGCCTGCCAGGCGTAGTAGGAGCCGATGTTGTCGTTGCCCTGGACGCCATAGCTGGCCTTGATGGTCATGTTGTCGATCCAGGTGACATCCTCGAGGAAAGGCTCCTGGGAGACTCTCCATGAAGCGCCTGCCGACCAGAACACTCCCCAGCGGTTCTCCTTGATGAATCTCGAGGATGCATCGGTACGGAGACTTCCAGAAAGGTAATACTTGTCGGCGTAGTTGTAGTTTGCCCTGCAGAGCCATGAGTTGATGCTGTAAAGGTCGCCTGCCGAGTTGGCCTCGGCAAGGGTCGAGCCCATTCCGAGTTCATCGAACCTGTCGAAAGGGAAACCCGTCCTCTGGCCGATCAGATAGTGCGCATTGCTGCTGTAGAACTCATGTCCGGCCATCGCATCGACAGTGTGACTGCCGAAGGTATGCTTGTAGGTGAGGAGCTGGTTCCACGTGTAGCTCTGGGTACGCTGGTTTTCCTTTGTCAACCTTCCGGTTCCTGCAGCATTGCCGTTGTTGCGGTTATACATCGTGGTGGTGTTCAGGTTGATGACATCGGCACCGATCGAGGTGCTGAGCTTGAAGTCACCGAACTTGAGCCCAAGATGGCCACGGAGATTCACGCTGTCATTGGTGCTGTAGTAGTCATCATCGAACAGAGTCGCGATGCAGTTGCGGTTGTTCTGCGCTCCGGCAGGTCTGGATGAGCCGTAGTCAAAGACAGGCTTGCCATCCTTGAGGACAGCTGTGCCATCCTCGCCAAGGACATAGACCGGGTAGATCGGGGCCATCATCATGGCAGTGTACCAGATGTTGTTGGCCTCTGTTCCACTTGCACCAAGATAGTCACTCCTGGAATTGGAGTAGTTGGCACTGAGTCCGAAGTCGAACCAGTCGTACGGTGTGAATTCCGCGCTCACACGGGCAGTGATCCTCCTGAAGTCTGTCGTCTTGATCGTTCCGTTCTCATTGAGGTAGCTGAGTGAAGCCATGTACTTGCTCACATCGGATGCCCCTGCCATGGAGAAAAGATGCTCCTGACGGACCGGAAGCTTGGCCTTTGCGGCCCCGAGCCAGTCGGTATCGTACCTCTGTGATGCGTCAGCCACAAGCTTGCCCTGGGCATCGAAGAGTTCCCCGACAGGCTTGTCGAATGCATTGTACTTACTGTCAGACCCGAGGATCGCCTTCGCCAGACGTGATGGGGTCATCTCAAGGGCAACCTTCGGAAGGTAGCCTTCAGTGTGGACAAGGTCATTGTAGACAGCCCTGTACATCTGCTCCATGTACTGCGCCGGACTGATGGTCTCATACGGTCTGATCGCCATCGAATTGACTCCGACACGGGATGTGAAATCAATCGAGACATGATCTTCCTTTCCCCCATTCTTTGTCGTCACGATGACGACACCGTTTGCACCGCGGGATCCATAGAGGGCTCCTGCGGAAGCATCTTTCAACACTGAGATGCTTTCGATGTCCTCAGGATTGAGAGAATTGAGGCTGCCATCGTAAGGAATGCCGTCGACAACAATCAGAGGAGAGCTGCTGGCATTGATCGATCCGAAACCTCGGATCATGATGCCGGAGCCGCTTCCCGGCTGCCCGCTTCCGGAAGTCGACATGACTCCGGAGACCTGGCCGTCAAGCATCCTCGACACATCGGCAACAGGACGGTCGCGCAGCTTGTCGGCACGGATCGTCTCCGCAGAACCAGTGAAAGAGGACTTGGAGGCCGTTCCGTAGGCAACCACGAGCACATCCTCGAGGATGTTCGTGTCGCTTTCCATTGCGACATCGATCTTGGTGCGTCCGCCGACAGCAATGCTCTGCTCAGCCATACCCAGGCATGAATATGTCAAGGTGGCATCAGCCGGCACAGAGATGGTGTAGAAGCCATCAAGGTCCGTGATTGCATAGCCGGAGCCCCCCTTCTCCAGGACTGCAGCGCCCGGGAGAGGGCTTCCGTCAAAAGAAACGGTCACTTGTCCTGTGACCGTTATCTTCTGTGCGGAAAGCGAGTGTGCGGCTGCAAGCAGACACAGCACCGTTATCAGAATCTTCCTTATCGCCATCTTATTCCTTTATGCAACGCGTGGATGCACCGTATGGTCTGTTGAGACCCGTCTCGCTTGCAGGGTTGCCCCATGCGAAGCTCTCGTAGAGAACAGTGTTGGAGCTGTCGGACCTGGTGTTGTAGAGTGCGCTTCCTCCAACGCTCTGGAGTGTACCCTTGGTGCAGTCGATGTTTCCTGTGAGAGGGAACCAGAAGATCTTGCCATCCGCTGTCTTGTAGCGGAAACCGATGCTCTTGTCGTAGTCCTGGTACCATGGGTAGGTCTCATCGTACTTGGAGTCATCATTGAGCTTTCCAGCCTTCTTGTACTCGGAGCGGAACCCCCAACCGGCACCGGCTGCAGGAACGCACCATCCTTCAGGACATGGATCGTAGATGGTCTTTGCATTGGTCTTGCCTCCCCAGAGGTCATTGTTCTGGAGAGCAGCCTGGTCAGTGAGCCAGTCAACTGCAGGCCATGAGCTTGACGGAGCATAGTAGAATGTCAATGGATGCTCGATGGCAAGCTGGAGGTTCGTGCTCGTACGGTCGCTGTAGGTAGGGCGCTGCTCAGCATTCATGTAGACGACATTGTTGTCGATGTCGTAGATCTTGACCTGGATGCTTGACTCGACATCGTCTCCGCCAGGGAACGGATCCTTGCGGCCCCACTGGTAGAGCAGACCGAGAGACTCCTTGCTGTACATCTCGCCGCTCATGGCGCCGAGGTTACGGTCCATATAGCGATAGGTGTCACCCTTTGAATCTGTCCAGGCAAATATGTTGCTTTCAGGGTCATAGTCAGTGACCCAGACATGCCAGCTCCAGACAACGGTGTTACCCTTCCTGGCTGCAACTACAGCATTGCCCTGGATGCCGGATGCAAGCTTGACTACAACCACGCCATCGTTGCCGTTTCCGGCGACTGAGGAGACAAGATTCCTTGCGTCCTGCCATACGAGGACAGCATTGTCGAAGTCGAGTGCCTCGGTGGAGTTACCCTTCACAGCCTTGATGGTCAGCGTGCTGCCAGGCTTGACGATGTGGCAGTTTGCTGCACCGGCGGTAGTGGTCATCTCGACGATGTCGATGCTTCCGGAACAACCGAAGCTGCGGCCATGGTCATCTGCGGCAGAGATGCTGTAGGCGAGCTTGTCGGTAGCAGGAGAAGGTGCAGTGAACTTGACCTTGATGATGTCCTCGACCACTGTTACTTCCGTACTCCATCCACTGGTTGCCTCGACGGCAGGGGTACCTGAGATCTTTGCAGGGGCAAGATTCTCGACCTGGTAGGAAAGGGTGAATGAACCACCAGCCTTCACTGCCATGGTCTTAGGGTCTCCGAGGGAGACAATCCTAGGCTCAGGCGAAGCGAGGACGTTGACATTGACACTTCTCGTGACACTGCGCTTGTGGGTGTCGCTTGCGGAAAGGGAAACCTTGACCTCTGTCTCGGCAGTGACAATGTCAGGAGCGGTGAGCTTGATCGTACCGGTGTAGTTGACATAATCCACCCTGCCCAGCCTGCATGAATATTCACTGTTGTCGACAGCAGGCTCAATCTCGAGCGTGGCACCTTCAGAGCCGGTGATGGTGAATGGAATCTCAAGAGTCTGCCCCGGTTCGACAGTTGGATTGTCGAGGTCGAAGAAGATTCCAAGATCGCCATACTGATCATCAGTCTTTTCACCGCTTCCCTGGCTGCCGCCTCCATCTTCCTTGTCATCCGGCTTGCCGTTGCCGATGACGGTGACATCGACGAAGCGGGTAAGCTTTCTGCCATGAGAGTCAGAGACTGAGAGAAACACCTGGGCTTCAATGTCCTTCGAAAGGTTCTGTGGAGGGATGACCTTGATGACGCCCTGGTTCTTGTAGTAATCGACCTTGGCGAGCTTGACGGTGATCTTGCCGTTGTCCACGGATGGAGAGAAATCAAGGGCAGCGCCATCGCCGCCGGTTACCGTGAACGGAATCTCGATCGTGTCACCAGCCTTGATTATGACCTCCTCGACATCGAACAGGATGTTGAACTCGCTGAGAGGTTCCGGGGATTCAACGTAAGTGCAGCCGACAAGAGCTGCACTTACAATCGACAATATGGTAAGAATATATCTTTTCATTATTTCTCCTTGATGCAACGTACAGGAAGAGCGTAGTTGAGGGTATACTTTCCAGTTGTGGCAAGAGGGTTCACCTTGACGGCAGAGACATCGTCATAGTTGCCGTTTCCAGTGGTGTTGACCTTGACAGCACATCCCCTGAAGTAAGAGGCATTGATCTTTGCAGGGAAATCAGGATCGATCTCTGCACACCATACCACAGCTGTAGGGAGTGGCTTGCCGATGCAGTTGGCGTAGCTGAACTGAGCGCTGTTCGAGTTGATCTCACCGGTGATGGTGAGTCTGAGGCCGCTGTAGACACAACCTCTGAACTGTACCTTCTTCCTGTTGCCGGCAGCGTACTTCTCATTCGTTCCGATCGCAGTGGCATCGAAAGTCTCGTAGCTGTTGTCCCAAAGTTCCTTGACATCGCTTGCAGAAGCGGTCTTGACGCCATCCCATGCAGCCTTGTCGGCAATCTTGTAGCCGGCAGGACATGGATCGTACATTGACTTCTTGCCGTCATTCTGCCAGAGGGCTGCGAACTTCTCGGCACCATAGACCGTGCAGTCATTGGTGATCCAGCTGTAGCCGTGCTTTGCACCGCTCACATAGACATTGTTATAGAATGTTGCAGGATTCTGGATGGTGTTCTCAAGGTTGTCAGCCTCCTCGGTCTTGACGATAGGAATCGTAACCTCGGCGCCTGAAGCATCATAGATGGTCCTGAGAGCATATTCACCGAACTTGATTGACGGGAATGGGTCCTTGCGGCCATACTGGTAGGTAACGCCGACGGAAAGCTCGCTCTTCTCATCGAGGTTGATGGCACCGATGTTACGGTCCATGAAGGTGAAGTCGCCGACGGTGACATCCTTAGGAGCGTCGCTGACGACCCAGAAGAGCCAGCTCCAGAGAACCTTGTCAGATGCATCGACAGCTGCGAGAACAACATTGCCCTCGACACCGTCCTTGAAGCGGACGATAGCCTCGCCATCCATGATCTTAGGAGTATCGACGAAGAGAGACTGTGCATCCTGCCATACTACGTTAAGCTTTGCAGGCTGAACCTTCTCGGCGCTGTTACCCTTGCATGTAGGGAAGACAACGACAGAGCCAGGAGCGACGACGAATGAGTTTGCAGCGTCAGTGAACTTTACAAGACCTGAAACGACTGTTGGGTTGACCTTGATGGTCTTTGCTGCAACTCGCTCATTGGCAGCATCCTCGAGTGTCACATTGACATCGAAGGCATCACCTTCGAGAATAAGGCTTGGGGCCGTGATGGTGATGGTACCTGCTGAATAGTCAGATTCGAAGTCGACCTTGATGTCATAAGTCTCGACTGCAGTGCAGGTGTACTTTGCAGTGATCTCATTTCCACGGACATCATTGAGAGTGAATGAGACCTTGGCAGACTCGCTTGAAGCGATGGTCACAGTTTCCTGGCTGAACTCAGGATTCAGATCCTGGAGAGCCTTTTCGCATGAAGCGAAGCCGATGGCAGCGCAGAGCGCAGCGGCAAGATAAAATAACTTTTTCATATTACTTGATTGATATATCCATTCCTGGAATCTGAATAAAAATCCAGATAGCATTCGCATTGCCGCTGCAAATATATAC
>JAGHSC010000146.1 GCA_018066065.1 Candidatus Cryptobacteroides faecihippi | reverse complement strand
GCTCAGGCTATCTTGGCTACCTTGTGCTTGCCCACTACATCCGCTTCCATCTTGACTGGCCTGCACGGAAGAGGATGATCCACGGAGCCGTCTGCTTCCTTGTCGGAGCCTTCTTCACCGCGTGGTCGTTCTGGTTCGTCGTAGAGCCTGGAAAGGTGCTTTCTACACCGATGCTCGAATGGTCATGGGAGTTCTGCACACCTAATGTCCTCCTGGCCACCTGGGGTGCGTTCCTGATGTTCTCCTGCATCAAGCCATCTGCCGCAAGCAAGACAATCACGGAGATTTCCAAGCTCACCTTCGGAATGTATCTGATGCACATGCTCTTCCTTGCCCCGATCGCAAGTGCCTTCATCGGCGGCAACCCGGCATCGCCGAAAGTGCCTGTCTGGCTTGCCATCCCGCTGATTGCCGCCTGCACCTATGCCTGCGCCCTCGTTACCACCAAGCTCGTTTCCTACATCCCTGGAAGCCAGTGGATTGTGGGACATCACACCAAGACTTCAAATTCCTGATGCCATGAAAAGAATCCTTGCCATACTCGCTCTCGCGTCCATCTGCACCATCCTTTCCGCACGCACTCCCATCAAGGCAGTGATCGTCACCGGACAGAACAACCACAACTGGCCTGTCAGCAGCGTTGCCATGAGCAGGACGCTCCAGGAAAGCGGTCTCTTCGAGGTCACCATCGCAACCTCGCCTGCACAGGGAGGTGACATGGGCACATTCAATGTCCCTTTCGCAGACTACGATGTCGTCATCGTGGACTACAACGGAGACGACTGGAATGAAGGCATGAAGGCTGCATTCCTTGAATATTCAGACAATGGGGGTGGCATCATCTTCTACCACGCCGCCGACAATGCGTTCCCGCAGTGGGAAGAGTACAACAGGATGATCGCCCTCGGAGGCTGGGGCGGCCGCGACGAGAAGTCAGGCCCTTATGTCTACCTCAAGGACGGGAAGCTTGTCAGGGACATGACCCCGGGTCCCGGAGGCTCACATGGCCAGCAGCATGAATATGTGATGACGCGACGCTCATCCCATCCTGTGGCCAAGGGCATGCCGCGCAGCTGGACCCATGCCAAGGATGAACTCTATGACAGGATGCGTGGCCCTGGCAACATCAAGGACCTTCTCTATTCAGCCTACGCTCCTTCCGAGCTGGGAGGCTCCGGAAGGGAAGAGCCGCTGGTCTTCACCGTCGACTATGGCAAGGCCAGGATCATGCACATCATGATCGGTCATGCAGGTCCGACACTGGAAGACAACCCGGCAATGGACTGCCCGGGATTCAAGACCTTGCTGATCCGTTCCGCACAGTGGTGCGCAGGACGGAAGCCTTCCGTCAGGATGAGATAGCCTGTCCCTTCTTCCTGTCCCTGGATGCGAAGAAGGAGGCCAGGAGTGTTCCGCTAATCGAATGCCAGGCGCAGCTGATTGCGCACGGGACGACTGCCAGAGGGCATGTCGCCAGGAAGAATGTGCTCGCCAGGTTCGTCGCGAGCCCGGCATTCTGCATCCCCACTTCGATTGAGATTGTACGGTTCTTTGCCTTGCTGAACCTGCAGAGCTTTCCGGTAAGGTAACCGGTGAGGTAGCCGAGGGAGTTGTGGCAGAAGACGACCACGAATGTCCAGAGGAAGAGCATCAGGCCGCCGGCCACGATGTTGTCCTTCACTGCCGCCACGACACCTCCGACGATGCATGCGAGTCCGAGCACGCTGAAGGCCGGCATGACGCTCTGCGTCTTTCGGAACCATTCCTTCTCTCCGAGGAACAGGTTGCCGAGGAATCCTGCCGTCACAGGGAAAATCGTGACGATCAGGATGTTGATGAACATCCCGACTGCGTTGACTTCAACGCTCTTCCCGGCGAGGAAGAGTACAAGGGCCGGTGTGACGACCGGAGCGAGCAAGGTGCTGACCGTGGTCATCCCGACCGAGTACGCGACATCACCCTTGCAGAGATAGGACATGATGTTGCTGGAGACTCCTCCCGGGCAGCAGCCCACGAGAATGATTCCCACGGCAAGTGCCGTGTCCAGATGGAAGATGTGGACGAGGCTCCATGCAATGAGCGGCATCAAGCCGAACTGTGCGACGGCGCCTACAAGCAGGTCGAGAGGCCTGGACGCAAGTGTTTTCATGTCGTTCACGGTCAGGGTCAGTCCCATGGTCAGCATTATGAACCCGAGTACGATTGTCTGGGTGTAGCCTGCGACCCATGAGAAGGCCTGAGGGCAGAAGAATGCTGCCACGGCAGCTGCAATCACCACCCATGGAGTGTGGT
>JAGHSC010000251.1 GCA_018066065.1 Candidatus Cryptobacteroides faecihippi | reverse complement strand
AATGTTGCAACCCATGGATTTCTGTTTCACGAAAGGAATTGCTATATTTACGCAAACGAACTCTATCCACAGCAAAGATGAACAGAACCAAGACCAGAATCTCGGCCGTCATCATGGCGGCAGTCATTTCCTGCGCCTCGCTTTTCAATGCACAGGCTGACTACAGAACCTACGATTTTTCCGAACTCCATGACATCTACTCGATGGGAACCGGAAAGCTCTGCGCCTACGGACGCGAGGGAAACATCTACCAGATCTTCGGCAACCCGTACTCAGGACCGTCGATGCTCGGAATGCTCTATGCTGAAGGCACAAGGGAGATGGAGGTGGAAAGCAGCCGCATCCCAAGGACCGCGATCTGGAACCACACCCTCTCAGACAATGGTTCGCTCGCCGCAAGGATCACCGACATGGTCTCATATTCAGGCAGTTCCCTCGTCAGGAAGATCAAGGCAAAGAAGACCGTATGCTTCGATTTCGGAGCCTGCTTCGAGGCCAGGTACATGAAGCATGTGGACGCGATGCACTTCGAGGAAGTCACCCTCGACGGATTCACTTCCGCATGGAAGGTGACGATCGACCCGGGCGTGCCGTTCTACAGCCGCTACGAGTCAAAGGGTGGCTACAGCTACTACATCGCCACCAAGGGAAAGGCTTCCGTGGAAAGCTATGACGCCGACAGGAAGATGATGCTCATCAAGGCAGGCAAGGGTACAGGCTACATCTATGTCATCTCCGCCTCGATGGAGAAGGAAGGGGTCGCATCCGACCTCGACGACAATGCAAGGACAATCGCCGGCACATCATGGAGGAAGCTCTTCAGAGAGTGCAGAAAGTGCTGGTATGAATATTCAAGACCGCAGGCGAAGCTGGACTTCAGCGCGCTTGACAGGAATGAGGGAAAGAAGCTGAGTGAGGCTGTGGACGACATCGGCACGCTGCTCAAGAGCCAGCAGGACAAGGACGGAGGCGTGCTCGCAGGCGTCGTCTACCACATGGTCTACGTCCGCGACCACTATGGCGTGTCAAGGTCATTCCTCGCCCTGGGCCACACCGACGAGGCGCGCAAGGTGCTTGAATTCTACTTCAGCATCTGGCAGAAGTATGGCCTGATCCACAATGCGCAGGCAGCTGGATGGGAGGGAATATTCCATCCGCACGAGAATGACGACACCGAGATCACAGGCTACCTCATCGTGCAGGCCTTCGACTACTTTGAAAAGTCCGGCGACGCCGAATTCATCAAGAAGATCCTCCCGATGCTGGAGTGGGCTGCCAAGGCTCAGCAGGCCTGCATCGTGGACGGCATGCTGCCTTTCAACGGCGACGAGACCTACATCGCCGGCGGAGTCATTCCGCGCTCGGTGATGTTCCATGGCTCCGCCGAGGCCACGCTGCTTTTCATCGAGGGCGGCAGGAAGCTTCTTGACTTCGTGACCGGGAACAATCTCTGGAGCGAGGAGCAGGTCGCTTCCCTCAAGGGAGACATCGACAACTGTACCGAGCTCTACCGCAGCAACTTCTTCGCTGACGGGAAGTTCTACATCAACAACCCTTCACGCGAGGAGAAGATCGAGTTCCCTCAGACCAGGCCGGGCGTCTGCCTCTACCCTGGCTACCTCGAGCACTACCCTGTCACCTATCACTACAAGGGTTCTCTCTACTTCTGCGAGGAGTGCATGAAGCGTGACATGACCGGAATCGAGATTCCTGAAATCAAGAGATACAGCATCCCTTCAGCAAAGCTGTTCCCATTCTACATCGATGCCCAGCTGTTCACCGAGGAGGAGAAGGCCGGAATGCTCCAGGAGGTCATCGACCTCTACCAGTCCACCGGCAAGATCTCGTCCCAGAACACGATCCTTGGCTACGACTATGGAATGTTCCTCTATGCTCTCGTGAAGTCCGGCAATCCTCTTGCCGATGAGGTCTATGAGAAAATGATGGCTCAGCGCGACTCGACCGGAGCATGGGTCGAGTACTACGTGGAAGGCGTCCCTAGCGGCTGTCCATGCCGTCCTTGGGAGTCCGGAATCAACATCGAGGCTGCAATCACCTACGCCTCCCGCTAGGCTGGCTGCCACTCCTTGAACGGATGGTGAGTGAGGGATGAGTTGAAGTAACGGCGGTCCTGGGAGACTTCCTCCCCAAGCCATGACGGACGGTCGAACGGCTCATCGACATCGTGAAGTTCGATCTCAGCGACGACAAGTCCCTCATTGTCACCGTGAAACACATCCACCTCCCATGTGTGGATGCCATCGGTGTTCCTGACAAGATAGCGTGTCTTCTCGATCATCCCGGGTTCCGCGATGCGGAGCAGAGCCTCTGCTTCCTCGACTGGGATTTCCTTCTCCCACTCGAACCTGGATATTCCTGAGCCATCCGCTGCTCCCTTCACCGTGATGAAGCCTCTGTCATCACGGACGCGGGCGCGGACGGTCCTTCCGGGGGTCGAGTTAAGATACCCTTGCGCGATGCGGTAGCTGGCGAAGGCTTCCGACTTGAAGTCTCCGCACACCAAAAACTTGCGTTCTATCTCCTGTGCCATGCCGCAAAGATACAAAAAAGGTGTATCTTTATCATTCGGACTGGAACCATCCAGATTGGACAGAAAAAAAGACATCATGGACAGAAAGATTGGAATATTGGGAACAGGGCACATCGCATCGAAGATGGCCGGAACGATTGCAAGGATGAACGGATGCGTCATCGACGCTGTGGCCTCGAGGACCAGGGAGAAGGCGGATGAGTTCGCCGGAAGGTTCGGAATATCAAAGGCTTACAGTTCGTACGAGGAACTCGTGGCAGATCCGGAGATCGAGCTTGTCTACATCGCCACGCCGCACAGCCACCACTACGAGCACGCCATGCTGTGCCTCGAGGCCGGCAAGGCAGTTCTCTGCGAGAAGGCGTTCACCGCCAACGCGCGGGAGGCAGAGGCGCTGATCCGCAAGTCAGAGGAGAAAGGTGTCTTCATCACCGAGGCCATCTGGACCAGGTACATGCCGCTGTCGCTCAAGATCATGGACCTTGTCAGGGAGGAGACGGTCGGCAAGCCGCACACCCTGACGGCAAATCTCTGCTACCCGATTTCAGGCAAGGAGCGCGTTCAGAAGCCTGAGCTGGCCGGAGGCGCCCTCCTCGACATAGGTATCTACCCGCTCAACTTCGCGGCGATGGTCTTCGGTGACCAGGTCGAGAGCATGGTCTCCGCATGCACCAGGACCGCTACGGGCGTGGACGCACAGGAAACCATCACCCAGTTCTACCCCGGCGAGCGGATGGCAGTCCTTCACAGCGGCATCTACTCCAGGAGCGACCGCCAGGGCATAATCTCCTGCGACCAGGGCTTCATCCTCGTCGAAAACATCAACAACCCTTCAGTCGCGCGCATATTCAATGCCGACTATGTGCCTGTCGCCGAGTACTATGCCCCTCCGCAGATCACTGGTTTCGAATATGAGGTAGCGGCCTGCTTCGATGCTCTTGACAAGGGCTTGGTCGAGTCGCCGTTCATGCCTCACAGCGAGACGCTCAGGATGATGAGGATGATGGATTCCCTCAGGAAGGAATGGGGCGTTGCCTTCCCTAACGATTCGAGGGAAATCTGATGCCAAAGGGAAGGGTCATATTCCACATCGATGTCAACTCAGCCTTCGTCTCATGGTCTGCAGTGAAGATCATGGCGGAAGGAGGAGAGGACATAAGGCTCATTCCCTCAGTCGTTTCCGGAGATCCTTCAGACCGTAGGAGCATCGTTTCCGCCAAATCCATCCCTTGCAAGAAATACGGCATCAACACTGCCGAGCCGGTCTCGATGGCGCTCCGCAAGTGCCCCGGGCTTGTCATTGTGCGCGGCGACTGGGAATGGTACAGCAAGTGCTCTTCGAACTTCATCGCCATCTGCCGCACATATTCACCGACTCTGGAGCAGTTCTCCATCGATGAGTGTTTCCTGGACATGACAGAAAGGCTTCAGGGGCGGGACCCTGTCAAAGTCGCCAACGAGCTCCGCAAGGATGTCAGCTCGCTTCTCGGATTCACCGTCAATGTCGGAGTCGGGTCGAACAAGCTGCTTGCGAAGATGGCGTCAGACTTCGAAAAGCCGGACAAGGTCCACACGCTCTGGGACACGGAAGTCAAGGAAAAGATGTGGCCTTTGCCGGTGAGGGACTTGCTCTGGGTCGGGAAGAAGACTGAGGAAAGGCTTGTGGCCAGCGGGGTCGACACGATCGGCAAGCTTGCAACCCTGGGGACACTGTCACTCGGCAACATTGTCGGGTCGAATGCGGCCGCGCAGCTTCACATGCACGCAAACGGTATCGATGACTCCCCCGTCGAGACGGAGACTCAGGAAGCGAAAAGCTGCAGTGCCGAAAGGACGTTCAGCAAGGACATCTCCGATCCAAGGCTGCTGGACCGGGAGCTCTTCAAGGTTGCGGTGGAGGTGGCTCACAGGATAAGGCTCGATTCGTTCAAGGCGGGCGGTGTCTCGGTCTTCGTCAAGACAAAGGACTTCGAAGTGCATTCAAGGCAGCATGCGACAGAGACGCCAACCGATGTTACCGCACTGATTCTCAATGAGGCGAGGAGGATGATACCTTCCATCTGGGATGGAGTCACTCCCCTGCGCCAGGTCGGTCTCGGTGTCTTCAAGCTCACTCACGAGGAAAATCATCAGCTGTCGCTTTTCGAAGACAGTTCCATCGATGCCTACCGTGCCTGGGACATTGAATATGATGAGAAGATGCTTCAGCAGCATGGGCGCCACCGTTCCCGCAGGAGCAGGAAGACTCTCCTCTTCGCCTACAAGACTGGCGAGGAGGCGCTCTCTGCTGCAAAGAGGGCGGTAAAGGAGAACAAGGGATGCACCATGGCCCGCAATCCTCTCCCCGACGGAACCGACTGCTTCGAGATCCGCACGGCCGAGGGTGACGTCCTTGAGCGCCACACCGTCATCCAGATCCTGAAATAAGCCTCCTTGGGCGGCCTTCCGCTGGTGCTTAAGAAGTGACGGAAGTCAGGGTGATTCCTGGACAAAAGCCCGCTCGGAGGGCCTCACAAGCAGGATGGAGCCATTATCCCGTCCGTCACTCGCGGGAAGGACGGAATCGGAGGGCAAAGCCGCGCCCCAGGAGTGCACACCCCGTCCGCCGAGGCAACTTACTTCACTTTCTTGCCTCGGGCGTCGACCCAAAGCTTGTTTGCGGGATCAATGCAGGTCAGGGTCTTGCCTAGGTCGGTGTCGGAGACAGTCTGGCCGAGGTTGGGAGCATAGGCCTTTCGCTCCGCACTGCTGACCACACTCTTGTGAGTGTTGTTGTGCGACTGTACGGATATTCCGCTGCCGGGAGCCCAGAAGGGGAGGGACGGAGAGTTCTGGATCCACTCGTCCCCATGGTTGAAGTTCTGGATCGCATAGTCGATGATGCCGTGCCACTGGCCCGGAGTCGTCTCAGTGGCATAGTCTCCACCCAGCGCAAGGTTCGCAGGATAGTGCTCCACTGCATAGTTGATGAAGCGGATGGACTGGCCGAGCGGGTTGTCGAAGAACTTCGGGTAGTTGGCAGACACCTCGTCGTGGCAGCCGATGAGAGTGATCGGGTGAACCTGGGCCGTGCCCTGGAAATTATTAGGATACTGATTGAACGTGAAACCGTAGGTGCAGCCGATCGAAGTCGAACTGACCAGCACGAGATGCTCGCCGGAGAGCGCGAATCCCACACCGAGACCGATGACGGTGCAGTGGCTGAACTCCGTTGCCGTCCCATTGTTCGAACCCTTTAGGCCTCTGATGCCGACGCAGTCCATGACACCAAGAGTGATGTCGGTGTCCCTGTTGTTCTTCGGACCCCTGCAGTTGCATCTTACAGCACTCATCCTGCCGGTGTTGTAGCCGTCCAGACAGATGATCCTCTTCTGGTTGCCCGGCAGGTAGACTGCCAGGTTCCTCAGCTCGAGATTCTGCGACATGGTCTGGAAATAGTCTCCCGAAGTCGCTCCGATCACTGAATAGATGACTTCATCGCTCAGGGACTCATAGCATTCGCTGGACACCATGATCCTGACACCTGAGCCATTCCAGTTCGGCATGTCGCCTTCAATCCAGATGTTCGAATCGTAGCCGGTCCTGATCGCATAGCCGCTCCCGTCCTCGGCGATGGAGAACCCATCGACGATGTAGTCTCCGCAGGCCAGCTCGATCCTGCCGCATCCACCGAGGCTTTCCAAAGCCTTCTGGATCGCAATCTCATCGTGATGTCCCTCGCAGACCACATCGGCGGATTCCTTGTCGGCCGCAGCGGAATTGGCTGCGGCGATCCTGATCCTTGTCCTGGCTTCCTGTGAGAAGGAGGTGACTGCGGCGAGCATGGCGCAGATTGAAAGAGCTATCTTGTGGAGTTTCATGACCTTTGTAAAAATGAATAGGTGTGACGTGCCCTCCTGGGCATCCACAAAGATAGCCTTTTAGGAAAAATAAAAGCCTTTACCATTGGACAAAAGCAAAAGTTTTTATTAAATTTGTGTCCCGTTATGAAATACGGGTTCGACAACGAAAAATATCTCAAAATCCAGTCGGAACACATCAGGGAGCGCATCGCAAAGTTCGGTGACAAGCTCTACATGGAGTTCGGTGGTAAGTTATTCGATGATTATCATGCAAGCAGGGTACTGCCGGGTTTCCAGCCTGACAGCAAGTTCCACATGCTCGAGACTCTCAGCGACTGCTGCGAGATCGTGATTGTCATCAGTGCGGTTGACATCGAGAAGAACAAGGTCAGGAGCGACCTGGGAATATCCTATGACATGGACGTTCTCCGCCTCCGCGGCGAGTTCGTGAAGCGCGGCTTCCTCGTCAATTCAGTTGTGATCACCCACAACAACGGTCAGTCCAGCGCCGACGCCTATCGCAGGAAACTCGAAGGCATGGGCATCAAGACCTACTATCACTACACCATCGAGGACTATCCTCACAACGTCTCCCTCATCGATTCCGACGAAGGATTCGGAAGGAATGACTATGTCGAGACCACCAGGCCACTGGTCGTGATCACTGCTCCGGGCCCTGGAAGCGGCAAGATGGCAGTCTGCCTCAGCCAGCACTATCAGGAGAACAAGCGCGGAGTGAAGGCCGGCTACGCCAAGTTCGAGACCTTCCCGGTCTGGAACCTTCCTCTTAAGCATCCTGTCAACATCGCCTACGAGGCAGCTACCGCTGACCTCAAGGACGTCAACATGATCGACCCTTTCCATCTCGATGCTTACGGAGAGACTGCGATCAGCTACAACCGTGACATCGAGATTTTCCCTGTGCTCAATGCCATCTTCGAAGGCATCTACGGCGAGAATCCTTACAAGTCACCTACCGACATGGGTGTCAACATGGTAGGCTACTGCCTCAGCGACGACGAAGTCTGCCGCGATGCATCCAACAACGAGATCATCCGCCGCTACTACACTTCACTCAACAGGCTTGCCGACGGAGACTGCAATGAGTCCGAAGTCAACACCATGGCCCTCATCATGAAGAGAGCCGGCCTGACGACCGACTACCGCAAGACCACGGTTGCAGCCCATGAGCGCCGCGACCAGTCCGGTTCCGACGCCGCAGCACTCGAGCTTCCTGACGGAACCATCATCACAGGAGAGAGCAGCCCTCTGCTCGGACCAAGCGCCGCACTGCTTCTCAACTCACTCAAGCAGCTTGCGGGCATCCCTCACAGCGTCAAGCTCATCCCTCAGAAGATGATCAACCCGATCCAGAAGACCAAGGTGGACTATCTCCATGGCCACAACCCACGTCTCCACACTGACGAAGTGCTTGTCGCACTTTCCGTCGCCAGCACGATGGACGAGAACTGCGAGCGCGCACTTGCCATGCTTCCACAGCTCAAGGGCTGCCAGATGCACAGCACCGTCAAGCTTTCAGACGTTGACAGCAAGATCTTCAAGAAACTCGGCGTAGGCCTTACCTGCGACCCGGCAGACAGCAGCAAGGAACAAATCTAATAACCATATGCACAGACACATCCTGTCTCTGCTCCTGGTTATCACTTCGATCCTCCCACTTTCCGGCAGAGACTACCCTTATGGAACTCCGTCCGAACCGTGGGAGGAATCTTTTGGTAACCACAGGGCAGTCATCAATGTACCACGCTCAGCCGAATCCGCAGAGGTGGTGTTCAACTGGAGACGTCATGGAAACGGCGTTGCCGACCATCGATTCATCATCGTCGAGGCTTCGACCGGAAAGCAGGTCCCGAACATCCTCAGGAAGAGAGTCGACAACGAAGAATGCGACATCGTCTTCGGCCCTGTAAAGTCGGGAACCTACCATTTCTACTATCTTCCATACAATGTCCAGCTCGGCTGCGGAAACTGTTTCTGCGACTACCTTAAGCAGGAGGAAGCTCCTGATTCAAGGTGGGTTGCAAATCTTCCAAAGCCAGTCTCCGCCAGAGTTGTACGAGTCGAGAGCAGGACGACCTTCGACAGTTTCTACCCGATGGAACTCCCTGCCACGGCATCCGAAAGGAAGAAGTACCTCTCGTCCCAGAAGGCAGACATGTATGTCTTCCCTGAGGACAGGATCTACCCGGCCAGGATGAGGGACGAGATACCTTCCAGATGGCTCGCAATCAAGCAGGGCGAAGGCTTCAGTGGCACTGCCGCTCCTAATGAGTACTATGCCTTCCAGGCCTGCATCTGGGCCCCTGAGGCACCACTCGGCAAGCTTGAATATTCAATCACGGACCTGAGGAGCGCGGCGGGAACCATCCCTGCCTCGGCGGTGACATGCATCAACCTGGAGGGAACCGACCCTGCAGGCAAGAGCGTGACCTTCGATGTGACGGTTCCGAAGGGAACGGTCCAGCCTCTGTGGTTTGGAGTGGATATTCCTGAGAATCAAGCATGTGGAGTCTACAATGGCACCCTTACCCTTAGCGATGATGCAGGCAAGGAAGCTGTCGTCCCGGTCACACTCACCGTGGAAGGTGCACCGATCGAAGACAGGGGAGACAATGAGCCATGGCGCCACAGCCGTCTCCGCTGGCTGAACTCCACCCTCGGCCTTGAGGACATCCCGACTGCACCGTATTCGGATGTCGCAGTCTCCGGCGACACGGTCAGCGTTCTCGGGAGGAGTGTCAAGCTCGCCGGGAATGGCTCAGCAGAGCAGATCGAATCCTGGGACTGGGAAGTCCTGGACAGCCCCGTCCGCCTGGTGATCGTCTCCGGCGGGAAGGAGATTCCGATCCTCGCATCAGAAATCTCATCAAAGCTTGGAAGAAGTACCTATAATCGAATCTATCACGCTGAAAATGATGGACTTGAAATTACCTGTAACGTCACCGTCGAGTTCGACGGATGGGTCGATACCAAGTACACCATCAGGGCACAGAAGAAGATCGACATCGATGACATACGCCTCGAGATACCTGTCAGCAAGGATGTCGCCAAGGCATTCATGGGCCTTGGACTTCATGCTCAGGAGATCCCGCAGGAGTTCGAGGGCGGCTGGTCCGGACCGGTCAAGGTCATCGACGCATCCGGCAAGCCGGCACCGATCGCCAAGGCACAGTCTGACAACCCTTACGTGGACGACCTGCTCTGGCCTTTCGACAGCTTCTGGATCGGACGTGCCGAGGCCGGAATCCAGTGCGAGCTCAGGGGCTCGTCCTACACAGGCCCGCTTCTCAACGTCTACCATCCAGCCTACCCGCTGAGCTGGGACAATGGCGGAAAGGGCGGCTTCAGGATCCTCAATGGCGAGGATGACGTGACCGTGGTTGCCTACAGCGGCAGCCGCACCCTCGAGGCAGGCGCCTCCGTGGACTATGAATATGCGCTCATCGTCACCCCTGTCAAGGATCTGACACCTGAGGCGCATTTCGGAGACAGGTACTACCATGGTTCACCTGTCCTCCCTTCAGATTCAGACATCGACGCCGGTGTCACGGTCGTGAACATCCACCATGCGACCGAGATGAATCCATTCATCAACTATCCTTACCAGATGGCGCAGACTCTCCATGGAATTGCCGATGACCTCCATTCAAAGGGATGCAAGCTGAAGATCTACTACACTGTCAGGGAACTCAGCAACGCTGTTCCCGAGATCTGGGCAATCCGCAGTCTCGGACATGAGATCTTCCGAGGCGGCGAAGGTGGAGGAGCGGCATGGCTGCAGGAACACCTCTGCTCCGACTACACCCATCAGTGGTACCATCATTTCGACTTCGATGTCGCCGACCATCATCCATCGGATGCGGCCGTGCTGATGGCAGAAGGACCTTCAAGGTGTTCAACTACTATGTCGAGGGTCTTGCATGGCTGGTAAGGCATGCCGACATCGACGGCATCTACATGGATGACGTCACCTTCGGCCGTGACATCCTCAAGAGGATGAGGCGCGCGATGGAGACCGTCAAGCCTGGCTGCCTGATCGACCTGCATTCCAACACCGGATTCTCGAAGGGCCCTGCAATCCAGTACACCGAGTTCTTCCCTTACATCGACAAGGTCTGGTTCGGAGAGTTCTTCAAGTACGACAGACTCAGCTCTACTGCCTTCCTTACCGAATCCTCCGGCATTCCGTTCGGCCTTCCTGGCGACATGCTTCAGAGTGGCGGAAACCCTTGGCTTGGAATGACTTTCGGCATGACCAACCGCTGCCAGTGGAACACCGAAGGTGTGATCTGCAACCCTCGCCCGATCTGGAAGGTCTGGGATGAGTTCGGCATCGAGGACGCCGACATGGCCGGCTTCTGGGAAGACTGCCCGGTGGCCGAGGCCAGCGATCCTTCCGTCAAGGTCACTGCCTTCATCAATGATGGATGCACCCTCCTCGCCGTCGGAAACTTCTCCGACGATGAGCACGAGGTGACCCTTACAATCGACTGGGAGAGCCTTGGACTCGATCCTGCGAAGGCAGTCCTCACCGCACCGGAAGTCGATGACTTCCAGCCTGCAAGGACATGGAATCCTGGCGAGACCATCACTGTCGCACCGAGGCGCGGCTGGATGATCTACGTCAGGTAGTCCTTATTCAGACCACGAGTAGTCTGCGCTTTTGATCGTGATGGTCCTTGGGCGTTCTTCGCCGTGGATCCGTACCTTTGCCTTGCCTGGCTTGTCGGCTTGGATGCGGTAGCTTCTGATCCTGCCGTCCTTCCACGCTATGTCGACGGTGTAGCCACCACGGGCCCTTAGTCCTTTGATCTCTCCGTCCTTCCATTCTTGTGGAAGGGCAGGAAGAAGGTGAAGTTCCCCTTCGTGTGACTGGAGCAGCATCTCGGCTATTCCGGCAGCGCCGCCGAAGTTTCCGTCGATCTGGAACGGCGGGTGATTGTCGAACATGTTCGGGAGGGTTGACTTCGCGAGCAGGGCGTTGACGTTCTCGCCGGCTCCTTCTCCATCCTGGAGTCTTGCGTAGAAGTTGATCAGCCATGCTCTGCTCCATCCTGTGTAGAAGCCGATCCTGGTCTCAGGATCCTCATTGTACTTCCTTCTGCGCTCGATTGTACGCCTTGCAGCGGCAAACAGCTCAGGATCCTTCGAGGTGATTGTCGTGCCAGGATACAAGCCGAACAGGTGGGACATGTGACGGTGTCCCGGTTCCTGCTCCTCGTAGTCCTCGATCCACTCCTGGATCGTGCCGTACCTTTCTCCGACCTTGATCGGTGGAAGCTTGGCCATCGCTGCCTTCAGCTCCTTCCTGAAGCCGGCATCGATTCCGAGAATCTCGGATGCCTTGATGCATGCGGCAAAAAGTTCGGAAGTGATCTCGACATCCATCGTTGCGCCGTACGTCAGCCTGAACACACCCTTGCCTGGGATGATGTAAGAGTTCTCCGGTGAGTTGGACGGACAGGTCACAAGGTGACCGTTCCTGTCCTCTACCATGAATGAAAGCATGAATTCCGCGCTTTCCTTCATCGATGGGTAGGCGTCGTTCTTAAGATAGTCCCTGTCCATCGTGAACTGGTAGTGCTCCCACTGGTGGAGGGCAAGCCATGATCCTGCGATCGGGAATGTTCCCCACGCTACTCCGTCGCTGATGGAAGTGTGTCCGAAGAGGTCAGAGAGATGGTTTACCGTCCATCCTTTCGAATTGAACGTCTTGCT
This sequence comes from Candidatus Cryptobacteroides faecihippi, assembly GCA_018066065.1. Lineage (GTDB taxonomy): Bacteria > Bacteroidota > Bacteroidia > Bacteroidales > UBA932 > Cryptobacteroides > Cryptobacteroides faecihippi. The sequence continues at coordinate 1,615 of JAGHSC010000251.1, read as the reverse complement.
TGCCGTGACACGTCCCGGTTCCCTTATTGCGTTGATCCAGTCGGAGTACTGCATGACGGTCTCGGAAAGATTGCAGACTTCGGCCGGCCAGTAGTTCATCTGGATGTTGATGTTGGTGTGGAAATCGGCATTCCAAGGGGCAGCATAGTCAGCGCACCAGATTCCCTGCAGGTTTGCCGGAAGCCTTGCCGGCTTCCTTGACGATCCTGCGAGGAGGTAGCGGCCGTACTGGAAGAACAGTGCGGCGAGAGCAGGGTCGCTTTCTCCGGCAGCGACGGCCTGGAGTCTCCTGTCGGTCGGGATTGCCGCCCTGCCAGGGTCGCCGAGAGTCAGTGAAACCCTGTCCATGATGGCTGTATGCTCCTTCAGGTGGTCATTCAGCATCTGGTCGAAAGATTTCTTCCCGGCAGCTTCCAGCTGCTTTTCGCAGAGTGAGAAAGGGTCAATGCTTCGGTCGAAGTCCAGCTTGGCGAAGTTGTAGTCAGTGTTCATGGCCACCAGGAAGATGACCTCGTCAGCATCCTTGACCAGCAGGGAATTGTTGATTGCCTGAAGTGTTCCGTTCCTGTTGAATCCCTTGATCGCACCGGCAAACTTCATGTGCTCGCCCGGGTCCGTTGCATCCAGAAGGGGAAGGTCTACGATCTGCCCCTTGATTCCGAGAAGCCCGTCCCCGGCCGGGAAGGAAATTGCATCCAGCGACCTCATGTAGGAAAGCTTGGCGGTGATCGCTCCTGGCTTGTCTGCCGACAGCCTGATGACGATCACGTCGTCGATGGCAGACGCAAAGACTTCCTTCCGGTAGTTGATTCCATTGGCGGAATGCTCTGTGACTGCAATTCCTTTTCTGATGTCCAGGGATCTTCTGAAGTAAGGAAGGTCAGGAGGGGCTGGATAGTTGTAGTGCGATGTCCCATCTCCTCCGTAGAAATCGATGTGGATGTCTCCGAATGTCTGGTAGGACCTGATTCTCTGAGGTGTGCTCCTCAGGTGAATTTCGGCCAGGCTGTCTGCTGCCGCAATCTCTCCGGAAAGTAGAAGTCTCTGGATCTCAGGAAGGTACTCTCTTGCATCCGCATCGCATTCCTGCTTGCATCCTGCCCAGAGGCTCTCCTCGTTGAGCTGTATGATCTCATTCCATGACTGGCCGAAGACCATTGCTCCGATCCTTCCGTTTCCGACCGGAAGGGCTTCGTTCCAGTTCGATGCCGGCTGGGCATACCAGAGCTCCATCTGGTTCTGCTGGCCATGGAGAGATGATGTGATTGCCAGGGATGCAATCAGTAAAGTCAGTGTTCGTTTCATTTCTTATGTGGTTGTTTCTGATAATTCACTATCGTGAGTACTGATTGAGTTCGGCGACGATCATCATGTAGTCTCTCTCGCTCTCGAGTGCTCCCGAGAGTGCATCGTACCACATCACCTCCTCGAGCTCATATTCAACGAGGGAGAGTTCGCCGCTTGCAAGAGCCTTGTCGAGGAGCTCCAGGCTGACGATCCTGCCGACCTCGGCCTAGTAGTCGGCTGCGACCTTCTGCAGCCCCATTGCCTGATGGTACTTGTTGCGCAGGGCGTTGTGGAACTGGGCGGCGCTGTCCTCGCAGCGGGCCTTAAG
>JAGHSC010000055.1 GCA_018066065.1 Candidatus Cryptobacteroides faecihippi | reverse complement strand
GTCTATGACTTCATTTCCAACATGCTGAAGGAAGTGGCCGAGCTTTTCCCATCGGAGTACCTTCACATCGGTGACGACGAAGTCGCCATGGGACGTGATGTCTGGGCATCCGACCCGGAGATCAAGGCTCTGATGAAGCACGAGGGCTACACCGCCCTCAAGCAGGACGAGGCTTACTTCCGCAGGCGCGTGGCTCCCATCGTGCATGGACTTGGCAAGAAGATCCTTGGATGGGATGACATCCTTGACCTAAAGGACAGCAAGCAGGCAGACATCCTGACCTGGTGGAGGCATGAGCGCCCTGACCACCTTGTCCAGGCCCGCGAACAGGGCTATGGCGTGATCCTTTGCCCGAGACTGCCTCTTTACTTCGATTTCGTCCAGGATGAGAGCCATGAGTCCGGCCGAAAGTGGTACACCGACGGCGACTACAACGACCTGAAGGATGTCTATGACTTCCCTGAGTCACTCTACGCAACCAGCCCTGACAAGGATATGATCATCGGCATGCAGGCCAATCTCTGGACAGAGACCCTCCGTACGCACAAGCGCGTTCAGTTCATGACCTTCCCGAGGATCGCAGCCATGGCCGAGGATGCTTGGACATCGGCGGACAATAAAAACTACGACTCCTTCCTCAGCAGGCTGGAGAAGGAGTACGAAGTCTATGACAAGTATGGAATCTATTACTGTGACTTCAGGGATCTGGATCATCACCCTGAAGTCAAGCATTAGAACTATTCGATCACGATCGGCTTGTACTTAGGTACAAGGGTTTTCATGATGCACCACGCTGTAAGATAAGCGATTCCGCAGAAACAGAAGATGATGAAATAGCCCGCAGGCTTTGCTTCGAATCCCATGAAACGGAAGGCAGAGCCTGCGTTTTCTGCGTAGGTGAACAGGTTTCCGGCGACTTTCTGGATGATCATCGAGCCGACTCCGCCAGCCATTGCACCTATTCCTGTGACAGTAGCGATCGCACTCTTCGGGAACATGTCACCGACGGTGCTGAAGATGTTGGCACTCCATGCCTGATGTCCGGCAGCGGCGATGCCGATCAGCACGGCTGGCCACCAAGGGTTGTTGAAGTGCATTCCAAGAGGCTGTGCAAACAGGGCAGCGATAGGGAAGAATGCGAATATCAGCATTGCGAGCATTCGTCCTGAATATGGATGCATTCCCTTCTTCTCGACGAAAAGCTTTGGAAGGTAGCCTCCGTAGATGGAGATCACCGTCACGATGGCGTAGAGGGAGAAGATAAGAGCCTGTCCCTTAGGGGATGTGGCAGGTGCATTGAACTGGTCGTGGAAGTAGGCTGGTGCCCAGAAGAGGAAGAACCACCAGACTCCGTCTGTGAGGAACTTTCCGACGATGAAAGCCCATGTCTGCCTGTAGGTGAAGCACTTTAGGAATGGGATGGACTTCTGCTCTCCTTCCTCGGTGACTGCCTCGACTTCACTGTCATCCTGGTGGATGTACTCGAGCTCGGCAGCATTGACGTGCTTGCTCTTCTCTGGCTTGTCATACATGAATGCCCAGAAGAACATCCAGATGAAGCCGAGTCCACCGATGATGATGAATGCCATTTCCCAGCCGAATGCCTTGGCAAGAGGCGGAATGCAGAGAGGTGCAGAAAGTGCGCCTACGGATGCACCGGCATTGAAGATCGATGTCGCGAATGCACGGTCCTTCTTCGGAAAGTACTCGGCCGTGACCTTCACTGCTGCAGGGAAGTTTCCTGCCTCACCAAGGGCGAGGATGCCTCGGCAGAGAAGGAATAGGTACACGGATGTCGTGGAAACGGCCAGGGCGATGGTGCTGCCTGACTCAAGCGCCTTCATTGCCTGCGCGCCTCCATCGAGTCCTACGATTGCTGATGTTGCAAGGCCGCAGAGAGCATGCATGCATGCGCCGGCGGACCAGACTCCAATGGCGATGAGGTAGCCTTTCTTGGTTCCCATCCAGTCCACGAACTTGCCTGCGAAGAGGCAGGCAACCGCGTAGAAGATCGAGAAGAATGATGTGATTGTTCCGTAGTCGGCATCGCTCCAGTGGAACTGCGGAGCGATGAACTCCTTGTAGGTCAGGGAAAGGACCTGGCGGTCGAGGTAGTTGACCGTCGTTGCCACGAAGAGCAGCGAGCAGCGCCACCAGCGCCAGTTGGTCATCAGTTTGTTCTGTGTGGACATGGTTATCTGTAGTTGTTTTATTATTTCTTTGATGCTGCTTTCTTCCAGCGGACTGCGTCGAATGAGTCGATGGCTTTGAACCATTCCTCCTTGGTCTTGATGCTGCCTTTGCTCCAGCATGATCCGATCCAATAGGTGAGGGTCTCACCGGACTTGACGGTCTTGCTGCAGATGCTGTGCTTCTTGTCCTTTGTCAGTCCGGTATCCTGAGCGCCAGGCATGATGACGGCCACACCGAGCATTCCGTCTTCCGGTTCTGCACCCTGGTCTGAAGCTGCTTCCCAGATGGCAAGACTGCCTTCCGCTGATGATTCGGAATCGATGTTGTGACGGGCAATTCCTGCTGCTACGGTAAATCCGGCAGCGTCTCCTTCATAGAAGTAGGTGTCTTCGACCATGCAGAAACAAGATCCTGCGACCACCGTGAACTTCTTGTCAAGAGCGAATCTTCCCATTTCGGATTCCCACCATGGGTAGTGGAGGATGAACACGACCTTCTCAGGAGTGCAGCTTACGATCTCGGAACTTCTCCAGTTGGTCTTCGGGAAAAGGAATCGTCCGTCTGCCATAGGGACAGAAGCTCCGGCTCCAAGAGTCTTTCCAACCTTGTAGCAATCCTTTCCGTCCCCCCAGTTCTTGTGGTAGCTCTTTCCGTTCTGCAGGGCATCCTTGTACATCTTGTCAGCTACAAGTTTCCCTGGAATCTTGACCCAGAGGTCAAGGCCTGGAGAAAGTGTCTCCTTTTCAAGAGCCTTTCCGTAGGCCCTGTAGCAGATCAGGTCGTTCTCCCAGATGAAGTCATCCATCCTTTCAGGCACTTCGCGGGCCATGACCATCGGTTCCGTAATCTTCGGGGAGCATGATGCCAGCGCGACAGCTGCCATCAGTGCGGGAATTATCTTCTTCATGGCTACTTCAGTTCGGAAGTTGGTACCCAGTCCATGTCGTTGTAGTCGTCGTTCTCTCCGCACATGCCCCAGATGAATGTGTAGTTGCGTGTTGCGCAAGCCGAGTGGATGCTCCACTGAGGTGAGATGACGGCCTGCTCATTGTGCATCCAGATGTGCCTGGTCTCCTGTGGCTCTCCCATGAAGTGGCACACGGCTGCATCCTGTGGCAGCTCGAAGTAGAAGTAGACTTCCATCCTTCTGTCGTGCGTGTGTGCCGGCATGGTGTTCCATGTACTGCCCGGGGCAAGCTCGGTCATGCCCATCTGAAGCTGGCAGCAAGGCACGACTTCCTTGACGAGAAGGCGGTTGATGGTCCTCTCGTTGCTCTCCTCAAGGCTTCCAAGATGCATGACGACCGCATCTTTCTTGCTGACTTTCTTCACTCCGGTCTCGCGGTGGGCGGTTGCGGAATTGAAATAGAACCTGGCTGGGCTTGCCGGGTCTGCGCTGCGGAATGTGACATGACGGTCACCGCGACCGATGTAGATCGCTTCCTTGTAAGGGATCTCGTACTCTTCCTCGCCAACCTTGACGAATCCTGTTCCGCCGACATTGATGATGCCGAGCTCGCGTCTCTGGGTGAAGTACTCGCTTCTGAGAACCTCCGGCGGGAGGAGTACAAGCTCTTCCTCCACAGGGACAGCCCCTCCGGCGATGATTCTGTCGAACATGCTGTAGGTCATGTTGATCTCGCCGGGAACCATCACGTTCTCGATCAGATACTCCTTGCGGATCCTTTCAGTGTCATAATGTCTTGCGTCCACGTTGCTGGATGCCTGGCGGACGGTGCAGTTGATCTTTGCCATATCTTATTTCGGTTGTTTTCCAATGTATGCAAGTATTCCACCATCCACGTATAGGATGTGTCCGTTGACGGCGTCTGACGCATGGGATGCGAGGAAGACGGCTGGACCGGCAAGCTCATCCGGGTCAAGCCAGCGTCCGGCCGGGGTCTTTGCGCAGATGAATGAATCGAAAGGATGCCTGCTGCCGTCCGGCTGCCTCTCCCTGAGGGGAGCGGTCTGCGGGGTTGCGATGTAGCCCGGCCCTATTCCGTTGCACTGGATGTTGTACTCTCCGTACTCGGAGCAGATGTTGCGGGTCAGCATCTTGAGTCCTCCCTTTGCCGCTGCGTAGGCTGAGACGGTCTCCCTTCCGAGTTCGCTCATCATCGAGCAGATGTTGATGATCTTGCCTTCGCGGCGCTCCATCATCCCCGGGAGAACTGCCGCGGAGCAGATGTATGGCCCGACAAGGTCGATGTCGATGACCTGCTGGAACTCGCTGCGCGTCATCTCGTACATCGGTATGCGCTTGATGATGCCGGCATTGTTGACGAGGATGTCGATCTGGCCGACCTCTTCATGTATCTGCCTTACAAGGGCCTTGACCTGGTTCTCGTCCGTCACGTCACAGACGTAGCCATGGACGTTGCTGATGCCCGCAGCTGAATATTCAGCGAGAGCCTTGTCCACCGACTCCTGATTCCTTGTGTTGAAGATGATGTTGCTGGCGCCTGCCTCCGCAAATGCCTTTGCAATTGCGAATCCGATCCCGTAGGCAGCTCCGGTGATCCAGGCATTCTTGCCTTCAAGTGAAAAGATGTTCATATTATGTGGTTTCTGTCAAAGCAAATTTACAATTAAAATTGTTAATTTTGAACCTATCCCCTGAATGTAGGACTTAACAAACGTTTTGTACAATGAAATTTAAGATTTTTCTTGGCGTTGCAGCGGTCATGCTTGTGACGGTTTCCTGTGCGGACAGGAAGCCCGGAAGCCAGAGTGAACCCAAGAAATGCCGGACCATGGTCGTCCAGACCGGATCTTCGACGCTCGAGTCGAAGTACAGTGCATCCCTCGAGGGCCAGCAGCTTGTCGAGATCCGTCCACAGGTAAGTGGCATCATCACCAAGATCTGTTTCGAGGAAGGCGACAAGGTCGTGAAGGGCCAGCCGCTCTTCATCCTTGACCAGGTCCCATACGAAGCTGCCGTCGAGGTCGCCGAAGCCAACGTCAAGAGCGCTGAGGCCCAGCTCGCCACCGCGAGGCTGACGGAGCAGAGCAACTCCATGCTCTACGAGCGCAATGTCATCTCTGAATATGAGCTCAAGACGGCCAGGAACTCACTTGCGGCCGCCGAGGCATCCTTCGCTCAGGCAAAGGCACAGCTTACCACGGCACGCAACAACCTCTCCTACACAGTGGTGAAGAGCCCTGTCACGGGAGTTGCAGGCATGATTTCCTACCGTGTCGGCGCGCTCGTTGGAAGCAGCATCACGACCCCAATGGTCACCGTTTCCGACGACAGCTCGATCTATGCCTATTTCTCTCTTTCCGAGAACATGGTCCTGAACCTCATGCAGAAGTACGGCAGCCAGCAGAACTTCATCGACGGGATGTCCGATGTCAAGCTGATCATGAGCAACGGCGTCAGGTACCCTTCCGACGGAAGGATCGATGCTGTCAGCGGCATCGTCGACCAGAGCACCGGTGCAGTCAGGGTCAGGGCGAGATTCTCCAACGAATCCCGTCTCCTCAGGAGCGGAAGCAGTGCATCCGTGATCATCCCGGCAGAGGTGAAGGATGCCATCCTGATCCCTCAGGCAGCGACGTTCGAGATCCAGGAGAAGATCCTCGTCTACAAGGTCGTGGACGGCAAGGCCGTCTCCACGATGGTCGGGGTCTTCAAGGAGAATGACGGAACGAACTACATCGTGACCTCCGGTCTCGAGGAGGGTGATGTCATCGTGGCGGAGGGCGCCGGCCTCCTCAAGGATGGAACAGCAATCGCAGAGGAGTAGGCCATGAATGTAAGAACCTTCATCGACCGTCCGATCCTTTCCGGAATCATCTCGGTCGCCATTCTCATCGTCGGGCTCATCGCCCTTCGGCAGCTTCCTCTGGAGCAGTATCCTGACATTGCGCCTCCGACCGTCATGGTCAGGGCAAACTACACCGGAGCGAGTGCGGAGACTGTGATGAAGAGTGTCATCGTGCCTCTCGAAGAGTCACTGAACGGTGTCGAGAACATGATGTACATGACCTCGTCGGCCACCAACACAGGTTCGGCCAGCATCCAGGTCTTCTTCAAGCAGGGCTCCGACCCGGACATGTGTGTCGTAAATGTCCAGAACCGTGTGGCCGAGGCTCAGTCCCTCCTGCCAAGCGAAGTCACAAGGTCAGGCGTCACCGTCAGGAAGCGTCAGACCAGCATCCTGATGAACATCTCGCTCTACTCCCCGGACGACTCCTACGAGGCTAACTTCCTGACCAACTACATGAAGATCAATGTGGAGCCGAGGATCAGCCGTATCCCTGGAGTCGGAGAGGTCAATGTCTTCGGTGCCAACTATTCCATGCGAATCTGGTTGGATCCTGGAAAGATGGCCATGTACTCTCTGGTCCCGTCCGATGTCAGCAATGTCCTGGCGGACCAGAACCTCGAGTCTCCTACAGGTACTCTGGGAAGCGAGTCCGAGAACACTTTACAGTACGTGATGAAGTACCGTGGCCGCTATGAGGAAGAAGTCGACTACGAGAATCTTGTCATAAAGAGCCTTCCGGACGGAAGGATCCTCAGGCTCGGGGATGTCGCCGTCGTGGAACTTGGTGCATTGAACTATACCTTCTTCTCCGAGGTTGACGGACATCCATCATGCAACTGCATGATCGTCCAGACTTCCGGATCCAATGCCAATGAGGTGATCTCCCAGGTGAACGAGCTCATGGAAGATGTGTCAAAGGATCTTCCGAAGGGTATGGCCCTGGCCACTGTGATGAGTATCAAGGACTTCCTTGATGCGTCGATCAGCGAGGTGATCGAGACCCTGCTCATCGCCATCCTTCTTGTTATCCTGGTTGTCTATCTCTTCCTCCATGATGTGAAGGCAACGCTCATCCCGACGATCTCCATCATCGTCTCCCTTGTCGGAACCTTCGCCTTCATCTACGCTGCCGGATTCTCCCTGAACCTTCTGACTTTGTTCGCGCTGGTGCTCGTGATCGGAACGGTCGTGGATGATTCCATCGTTGTGGTTGAGGCGGTACAGGCCCGGTTCGATGCGGGTGAAAGGTCGCCTTACAGGGCAACCGTGGACGCAATGAAGGGATTGGGCATGGCCATCCTGGCCAACACTGCCGTCTTCATGGCCGTCTTCATCCCTGTCTGCTTCATGGGCGGGACCACCGGCGTCTTATACACGCAGTTAGGTCTTACGATGGCTGTGTCCGTCGCGATCTCCTGCCTTGTCTCGCTTACTCTCAGCCTGCGCTCTGCGCCCTGCTCCTGAAGCCTTGCGCCAATGTCGCTGCAGGGGAGAGGATGGGCTTCTCCGACAGGTTCCACGAGGCCTTCAACAGGGCAATCGCCAGACTGCTGAGTGGATATTCAAAGGGCGTGGACTTCTTTGTCCGCCACAGGTGGACGGTCGCCGTTCTGTTCGTGCTGTTCACCGCTGGCCTTGGTTTCATGCTGATGACGACCAAGACCGGTCTTGTGCCTCAGGAGGACCTCGGTACCATCAATGTCAACGTGCAGTGCGCTCCGGGTACGAATCTCGAGGAGACGAAGAAGGCCGTGGACGAGGCCGAGCAGGCAATCAAGGACATCCCTGAGATCCGTCTCTACTCGCGTGTCGTCGGCTCCAACTCCCGCAGGGAGACGACTGCGGCGGCTGGAAACTTCAACATCAAGCTGGTCAACTGGTCCGAGAGAAGCTACAAGGGTGGCGACATCAACTCCGTCATGGAGGAGATCTACCGCAGGACTGCCCACATCTCATCTGCGTCCATCCGCCTTACCACCAGGCCGATGATCTCCGGCTACGGCTCGGGAAGTGGTTTCGAGATGTATGTCCAGGACAGGAAGGGAGGCACGACGGAAGACCTTTTCAAGTACACGAAGGAACTCATTGCCGGGCTGAATGAAAGACCGGAGATATCAAGGGCCTACACTACCTTCGACACCAAGTATCCTCAGTATGTCGTTGAGGTCGATGCCGCGCATTGCATCCGCAACGGAGTCAAGCCTTCGGATGTCCTCAATGTCCTGTCGACCTATGTGGGAGGACGCTACTCCTCTAATTTCAACAGGTTCACGAAGCTTTACCGAGTGATGGTCCAGGCCTCGCCACAGTTCAGGACAGGCATCGATTCGTTCGATGACATGTATGTCAGGACCTCTTCCGGCGAGATGTCTCCGATCGGCCAGTATCTGAAATTCACCAAGGTCTACGGATCAGAGAGCCTTTCGCGCTTCAATCTTTTCCCGTCGATTGCAGTGATGGGCGAGAATGCTGTAGGCTATTCTTCAGGCCAGGCGATCCAGGCGATCCGCGAGGTCGCCGCCCAGGTGCTTCCTGAGGGCTATGGCTTCGAGTTCGGAGGAATGAGCCGTGAGGAGGCTCAGAACGGCGCAGGCTCGACTGTGGTCGTGTTCGCGCTCTGCCTGCTCTTCATCTATCTGATCCTCTGTGCTCTCTATGAGAGCCTGTTCATCCCGCTGGCTGTCATCCTGTCTGTCCCGTTCGGCCTCTGCGGCTCGTTCATCTTCGCGAGGATCTGGGGCCTTGAGAACAACATCTACCTGCAGATCGGATTGATCATGCTCATCGGACTCCTTGCCAAGACCGCTGTCCTCATGACTGAATATGCGTCCAGGATGCGAAGCTCAGGCTCTTCAATCGTGGATTCTGCAAGAGGGTCCGCAAGGGAGCGACTCAGGCCTATCCTCATGACTTCACTGACCATGGTCATTGGAATGGTTCCATTGATCCTTGCGAAGGGAGCTGGAGCCAACGGTGACATCTCGGTCGGCGTCGGAGCTGCCGGAGGAATGCTCGTGGGCACGATTGCACTGCTGTTCATGACCCCTGCCTTCTTCGTCATCTTCCAGAAGGGGCAGGAAAGGGTCATGCCTGTCAGGTCAGCTGGACTGTCTGAATATTCAAGAAAGGAGGAGTAGCAATCATGAAAAGG
>JAGHSC010000200.1 GCA_018066065.1 Candidatus Cryptobacteroides faecihippi | reverse complement strand
TGCCAGCCATGTCACCGCTGACCTTGCTTTCCTTGTCAGCGACACTCTTCTTGAGACGCTCGGCAAGAGAGTTGGCGAACTTGCGGTAAGGAGCCAGGAATGCCTGCTTGACACTGATAGGGTTGTCCACGATCTTGGTCACCACAGCATCCCAGTCGGAACCGTCACGGCCGTAGAAGATCGCATTCTGACCTACGCGCAGATTCGCAATCTTACCCTCGGTGAGGACAGCGGCGATGTCCATGGTCTCGCCCTTGGTCTTGGAAGTGCAGGAGCAGTAGAGGATGAACATTCCGCTGAGGGAAGCCATGTCACCCTGCTTGCCCATGTCGGCGACCCTGAAGCAGAGATCAGTGCTTCTCTGGTCGACATAGAGAGTACCGGCCTGGAAGATAGCCTTGGTACCGCCCTGGACACTTGAGTAGAAATCCTCGAAAGTCACGAAGTTGCGGAGGAAGGTGAAGAAGTCGCGGTTGAGAGTCAGAAGCCTGACAACAGACTCGCTGGCGGCGACACTGGACTCGAGAGCCTTGTCTTCCTCAACGAGCTTGAGGAGAGCATCCTTCTGAGCGGCAGCATTGATTGCATTGAGCCTTTCAAGACCGAGCGCCTCGACAGTCGCACCCTTCTTGTTTGCATTCCAATCCTTGAAGGCACCGAACTTAGCCTGAACAGCATTCCACTGATCCTCAGTAAGTTCCGTAGCATCAGGATAATCCACGTCAATCACAAGAGCCTTGAGAGATGCGACAGCAGCCTGCCATACCGGGTTGATGCCCGAGACGAGCGACAGGGTCTGGGAGGCAGAAACCCTCGCGATCGGATATTCAGCGATCTCAGCCACGCACTCAGCAAGGTTCTTAGAACTCACGGCGTTGATCTTGTCTGCATTCACATCGAGAGAAGCATCCGTGGAGTTGAAAGCAGCGAGCTTGCAACGGAGGAAATAGTCATCGACCTTTGCCTTGACGGCGTTGACAGCGTCGAGAGCGGCAGCTGTGCTGTCTCCGTAAGGGAAGACATTGTCCTTGTCGGCCTGACCGGCTTCATTCCATGCAAGATAGTCAGCGACAGCCGTGTAGAAGCGCTCGACACCTTCAGCGTCGATACCGGCTTCACCGCTGCGGTCCTGGGCGCCGCCCTCACAAGCGATTGCATCCGTGAGGGTCTGTTTGAGAGCCTCATCCTGTGCGGATGCCGGGACGATGATTCCGTCACCGTTGAACGGCTTTGCGAAAAGAAGCTCCAGGAATGAGGAGGCGTCAGCCAGAGTGACTGTTCCGGAATCCTTTCCTTCAGTCTCGAGGACAGCCTTGGCGGCATCATAGAGTATCTTGCCGTTTTCGTTCTCCTGATTGATGGACGAAAGGTCAAGAGCGTCACCATCCTTGACAAGCACTTCAGGGTCGTTGAGGACTGAAGTGAGCCACTTGGCAGTGTTGACGACCTCATTGACGCGGATCTTGCCGTCCCCATCGAGATCGATCATTGAAAGAGTCTTCTCGTCCATCTCCAGACCCTTCACAGGACAGCTCAGGACAGTCCAGAGCTTCTGGTCCAGTTCGTCCAGATGGGCGATGTCCTGACCATTGGAGATGTTGACCCTGGTGGCCCCACCGAGAGTGGAGAACTTCCAGT